>JAUPMA010000057.1 GCA_030836935.1 Pseudomonadota bacterium
CGACTTCCCGAACGGCCTGACCGCCGCTGTTAATCTGGATAGTTAAAAAGAATGCACAAACACCTGCATCCGTAACAACGATGCAATGTTATTTAAAATGATGAAAGGGAGGAATTGAGATGAATCAACACCGCACATTTGACTGAATCAGAAAACCGGATAGTTGATCAAAAACAAATTCCGGGTAGCCATTACCCGTCATTTCCGGAAAAAACAATTTGAATTGCCCGGTTGATGCGCCTGATAAAAAATACCGGTAAAAAATTCGCATAACACCCGGCTTGATCATGATCAGCATCAAGCCGGTTTTCATCTGCATGCCAGCAAGCAATCAGCGTTTGCCGCCACCCGGCCCCATGCCCGCACCACCACCCGGCCCCATGCCCGCACCCGGGCCTGGACCCATGCCTCTGGCAGGTGGTTCATCCGGCAGTGTTACACCGCGTTCCTTGGCACGCACCTTCATCTGCTCATGATGTTCGTTGCGAATCTGCTCGCGTTCCTCTGCTGTTTTGGCGGCGCGCATCCGGTTGCGATACTGCACCATTTCCTCCGCCGTCATCAGCTGCCGGCCAAATATCTGTTCCTGATCCTGTGTTTGTGCCTGAGTCTGATCCTGAATTCTGGTTTGGTCACGTGTCTGCAACTGATCCGCAGCCAGCACATAACCACAGGAAAGACCCAGCACGCCCGATAAAACTGTCACAATAATTTTGCGGTTGTTCATCATCGACTCCTTGGTGATTCGATAGTCATTTAATCACATGGTTTTATTACGCAAGAAACATTCTAAGCCGACAGCAAATGAATATCTTGCGTTGCATCAACGGGCGCTGGGAGTAATCACAAATGAAAAAATCATGATGAAAATATTTGATCATCCATGACGGATATTTTCATCACTGATAGACAGGATTTATAAAAACAACGTGAATTACTTGACTCGATCAATACTCAACTTGACGGATGTATCCGGGCCAACCTTTACAGACAACACTTCACCATACAAATCACCCGCCACCAGCTGCGCCGTGCCGGCCCTTGAAACCATGGCCATGATTTTTACCTGCTGAAAACCGGACAATTTCATCGCCGGCGCCATGGCCATGGCATCATCAAGCCTGACCGTCAGCGGCAATTCCGCTGCCGTGTATCGCGCCACAGCCAATGGCATGGGCGGACCATCCATGGCACGCGCCACCACAAATACCGTATCGGATGGACTGATTCCGGATCTGACCGAATCAGCCACTTCAACCCGCACCGTAATCCCGGCAGCTGAAACAGCCGGCATCTCGCCCCGCAACTGTTTGACCTGTTGCGGAGACAACTGCTGTTCTGCACCGGCAATCATGGTGCGTACTTCGGTTTGCGATTCAATATCACCCTCCAGCAACAGCTCCAGCTTGTACCAATGCCGCAAGGCCTGCCTGTAATCGCCGGCTTCGTTGGCCGCCATGCCGGCCAGCCACAATCCCTGCGGATGCCGGGGCGAAATTTCCAGCGCCTTGCTGATGAGACCGGCAGGCTCGCCCGCAAACCGTCCGCCCTGGCTCATTACCAGGGCATCGGCATATTGCAATAGCAGATCCGGATCGTCTCCCGCCAGTTCCAGCGCCTTGCGAAACGCACCGGCACTTTCTGCATAACGCTGCATGGCCATATAACTGCGTGCCAGCATGTACCAGCCTTGCGGGCTGGACGGATCCTGTTCCAGCTTTGCCTTCAGTTTTTCGATTGCCTCGTCCATGCTCATGTTCATGCCCGGCTGGATTGGCCCTGGCATTTCAGCAAAGTCACTGCCCAGACTGTCAATACGCCCGAGCTGCAAATACAGCAGAACCGCCGCAACCGGCAGACTAACCAGCAAAATCAGGCCCAGCACACGCGCCGACCGGGCTGATGATTGCGCAGGTGCCGCATCACCGGCTGATAAATCCAGCGCCAGCGCCTGTTCCAGTTCCAGGCGCGCCTGATCAAAAATTTCCTGGCTCATCGCACCCGCTGCAAATTCGCGTTTCAGCTCCTGCAGGCGTTCACGTGCAATGCGGATATTCTGCTGGTCAAAATTCTCGGCCGGTATCGAGTGCGCCCTGAACAGGGCAGGCACGACAAACAGCAGCGCCAGAAGAATCAATACACTTATCGTTACAATAAAAATGAACATGAACATTCCAGATCTGATTCAGGAAAAAACCAGTCGCCGGAATACAGAATGACAGAAAAACATTATTTGAAATTTCTGCGGACTCTGCGCCCCGGTGGCTGCACCAATTACTCATCCAGCAATTTATGTACTTGCTTCTGCTGTTGCGCCGATACCACCGGTGCATTTTTTTTCTGTTTGCGCATGAACACAAACACCACACTGGCTGCAATCAGCAAAAACACCAGGGGGCCAAACCACAGCAACATGGTGGTGGATTTAACAGGTGGGTTATACATCACAAAATCACCGTAACGCGCCACCATGAAATCGACGATTTCATCGTCGGTCTTGCCGGCAATAATCAGCTCATAGGTTTTACGACGCATATCGTGGGCCAGCTCAGCATTGGAATCAGCCAGATTCTGGTTCTGGCAAACCAGACAACGCAATTCGGCTACCAGCTTTTTGTAACTTTCTTCCTGTGACGCATCATCGAAACGATAAGTCTCAATGGCCGCCCGGCCTGTAACTGAAATAACCAGCAGCAACAGGGCAAACAATATTTTCAGCATGCGGATTTCAGGTAGGCGCATCATGGCGTGCCCTGTCCTTTTTCAAAGTAGATCCGGAATTTTTCTTCCCACACCTGCGGTGTCATGGCACCAGCATGTTTGGCCCGGATCACACCTTCAGCATCCACCAGAAAGGTTTCCGGTGCGCCATATACGCCCCAGTCCATTGCAACATTGCTTTGCGGATCAAAGCCGATTTGTCTGAACGGATTACCCATGCGCGCCAGCATGGCTCTGGACTCATCCGCCTGATCGCGCCAGTTAAGACCAATAATGGGAACCGTTTTTGACAGCTCCAGCAGATATTCATGTTCACGCCAGCATTCCGGACACCAGGTACCCCAGACATTGAATAACCAGACCTGGCCTTTCATGTCGGCTGTCTGCACCATCCTGGAAGGATCAAATAAATCCGGCACATTGATTGATGGTGCGGCCTTGCCAATAAACTCGGTAGGAATATCTCGCGGATTGTATTCACCTTCGCCAATGCGATCGAGCATCAGCCAGAACAAAAACATGAGCAACAGGAAACCCAGTGGAACAAGTATGCGTGACATCAGGCAGCTCCCGCAGTAACAGTATCCGCCTGTTCCGGTTTCAGCGTCATGCGGTAACGCCGGTCCATTGCTGCCAGCAAACCGCCTGCGGCCATGAACAACGCACCCAGCCAGATCCAGCGAATGAACGGTTTGTAATACAGGCGCACACTCCACGCTGTTTCGTCCAGCGGCTCGCCGAGTGACACATACAAATCACGGAATAACCCGGCATCAATACCGGCTTCCGTCATCGGCATGCCGCCGGCGTTATACAGGCGTTTCTGGCTATGCAGTTGCGCAATCAGTTCACCGTTCTGATAAATGGCAAATACACCTTCATCCGCACGATAATTTTCACCGGTAAAAGGTTGCACGCCACGAAACTCGAAATCATAACCGCCGATATTGTATTGCTGCCCGGTTGCCAGACGCACATCTTTTTCCTGGCTGTAAACGCTGGTCAGCGTAATGCCCACAATAAAAACTGCAACGCCGATATGCGCGAGCGTCATACCATAAAAACCAAGCGGCATTTCGACCAGCGCCCTGACCTTGTCCTGGCGCGCAGCAACACGGTCATACAGATTTTGCAGACTGCTCAACGTAATCCAGCTGGCCAGCGTTACGGCCAGCCAGGCGCTCCAGTGAAAGGCCGGCATCGCGAAGGCGGCCACAGCACCGGCCAGCACACTCACGGCAAAAGTGATGCGCAACTTGCGGCCCAGCCGTGAAAGCGAATCCGCTTTCCAGCGCACCATCAAAC
>JAUPMA010000058.1 GCA_030836935.1 Pseudomonadota bacterium
ATGAATACGCCATGTAATTGCGCAATGGCATAACCCAGCGGATGCAAATTCTGATCAGGATGATCCGCCGCCGTGAATGGTGGTTCCAGATCCTGCACACCGGCGGCGAGGCTGGCGTACGCCATCATTTGTTCGGCCACCTGCAATGGCATGGGTGTTTGTTGCGAAAGTGCAGGCGGTGCATAACGACTCACACCGTGCGATGCAGTCGTGGCAAACGACGGAATGCCTGCGGTTTCAGCGCCGTGATGAGGCTGATCCTGCGGACGCACATCAGCCAGGGTTTGGTGCACGGCGCGAAAAATAAAATCATGCACACTGCGGCTTTCACGAAAACGCACTTCGTGTTTGGCGGGATGCGCGTTCACATCCACTAATGCCGGATCGAGTTGCAAATACAATACAAATGCCGGATGGCGACCGTGATACAGCACATCCTGATACGCCTGACGAATCGCATGCGCCACCAGTTTGTCACGCACCATGCGGCCGTTGACGAAAAAATATTGCATGTCGGCCTGGGCGCGTGAAAATTGCGGCAAGGCAATCCAGCCACGCAAGCCCAGGCCACCGGCGACCACATCCACAGCGCGTGCATGCCGGACAAATTCCTGGCCGCAAATGGCGGCAATACGCTGCAAATCTTCACCGGCGGTATGTGCGGCACGCAAATTACGCACCACGCGACCGTTATGCTGCAATTGAATATCCAGATCAAAACGCGACAAGGCAACGCGACTGATCACTTCATCCAGATGATCAAATTCGGTTTTCTCCGCTTTCAGAAATTTGCGCCGCGCCGGCACGTTGAAAAACAGATCGCGCACTTCCACCGTGGTGCCATCCGCATGTGCCGCCGGTTTGAGTTCGCCGGGATTGTCACCCAGCACTTGCCAGCCTTCGGCATCATTCTGTTTTGATGTCAGCGTCATCCGGCTCACCGACGCAATACTGGGCAGGGCTTCACCGCGAAACCCAAGGCTCATCACCCGTTCCAGATCATCGAGATTGCGAATTTTGGAGGTAGCGTGACGTGACAGGGCCAACGCCAGATCATCCCTGTGAATGCCGCCGCCGTTGTCACGAATACGGATGCGTTTGATACCACCCTGCTCGACATCAATATCTATGCGGCTGGCGCCGGCATCAATACTGTTTTCCAGCAATTCCTTCACCACCGACGCCGGCCGCTCCACCACCTCGCCGGCGGCGATCTGGTTAATCAGCTGATCGGGCATTTGCTGGATGCGGGAAGACATGGCGGCACCGTTATGAAAATACACGGCGAGTGTAACAGGGTTGCACACGAGGATAAATTTGAAGAACCGCGCCAGACGGCGCGGCCAAAACCTGATCAAACAACCTGCGGAATCACCAGTTCCCTGCCCGGTTTCAGCTGGTCGCCATGAATGGCATTGCGGGTACGAATGTGTTTGACCGGCACACCGAATTTTTCGGAAATATCAGCGAGGCTTTCGCCTTTGCGCACGGTGTATACCTTGCCCTTTTGCGCCAGCCAGGTGCCCGGAGGCGCCTTGCGTACAAAATAATCGTTCACGCCACGCAACACAGCCTTGGCCACATTGGTCTGGTGTGCCGGGGTGCGCAGTTTGCGTTCTTCACGCGGATTGGAGATAAAAGCAGTTTCCAGCAGGATGGCCGGAATGTTCGGCGCTTTCAGCACGGCAAAACCGGCCTGCTGCACACGCTGCCGGTGTACGTTGCCAACCTTGCTGAGCTCGGCCAATATCTCGTCACCCACATCCAGGCTGGATTGGATGGTGCCAGTGAGTGACAAGTCCAGTATCACCTGCTGTACCATTTCATCCTTGTCCTCAAGGCTGATGTTGCCAAACAGCATATCGACGTTATTTTCTTTTTCGGCCAGCAGACGTGCGGTTTCAGATGTGGCACCGCTCACCGACAGCGCGAACACCGAGGCGCCACTGGCGCGCGGATCAGGAAACGCATCAGCATGGATGGATACCATCAGGTCGGCATTCTGGTCACGGGCTTTTTTGATGCGGTCACGCAAGCGCATGTAACGATCAGACGTGCGCACCATCACAGCTTTCATGCCGGGCTTGTCATTGATTTCCTTCTCCAGCTTGCGAGCAATTTCCAGAGTAATCTGTTTTTCCTGGGTACCCAGCTTGCCGCTGGCACCGGGATCGTTGCCGCCGTGGCCGGCATCAATGGCGATGATGACATCGCGCATTTCCTGCTGCTTCACCGGCGCCGCAAAATTGGGATCCTTGAGTTCAATCACCAGACGATGGCCTTCGCCCTTATCCGGCTTGAGATAAAAACTGCTGGGTTGTGTCTTGCCGGACAGATCAAGCACCACGCGCAAATCGTCCACATTGCGCACACCGCTGCGCACGCTTTTGAGCAGACCGCTGCGCATATCATCAAGCAAACCGGCATTGAGCAAACGCGAGCGCTGCAAATCCAGCACTACGCGCTCCGGGTCATGCAACGCAAAGAGTTTGTGCTGTACCGGGGAATCGAGATCAAACACCAGACGGGTAACGCCATCCTGCGATGACAGGCGAATACTCTGCACATGCACAGCGCTATCCGCCGCTTTGACAAAAGACGGGAGGATGGCAAAGCCACTTAAGCCAAGCAGGCGGGTGAAAAAATTTCGGCGTTTGTTTTCCATAGCGAATACCTGCATCACGCGAAGTGTGCGATCTATCACACAAAGTTATGCCTATAGTTTCGCCTTTTTTTCCGAAAATGCAAGTTAAGAAAATGAATTTTTCCAAGAATTTTATATAGATAGATGATTTTCCTAGAGTGATGCTTCAGCTATAGCCTGCAACACGCTGCTGCCTTTATCAGTCAGCGCCTGCAAACTCAGCTGGCGGCCAGCGCCTGCATAATGAATTTCGCACACAATATCGGCCTGCGGCAGAAAGCCCGCCGCCTTGTCCGGCCACTCCACCAGGCACACCGCTTCGCCCTCGAAATAATCGCGGCCACCGGCATATTCCAGTTCTTCGGGATCGGCCAGACGATACAAGTCAAAGTGATAAACCTGACGCCCGCCCAGCGCATACGGCTCCACCAGCGTGTAAGTCGGGCTTTTAACCACGCCTTCATGACCGAGCGCGCGCAGAAATCCGCGCACAAACGTGGTTTTGCCCGCGCCCAGTTCACCCTGTAAAAAAATCACCACACCCGCCGGGCAATGCCGGGCGAGTTCACCGGCCAGTTGTTCCTGTGCCGTTGCATCGGCAAGATAAAATTCACACCGGATCATCAGCACCACCATTCACCAGCGTGCGAATACACGCAAACAAATCACTGGCCAGCAAACCGCGTTCGCCAGCTGTTGCTGCCCTGTCACCCGCCAAAGCATGTATCAATACCCCCAGCTCGGCGGCGGATTTGAGAGAACAGCCCTGTGCCGCCAGTGCCGCAATCACGCCCGTCAGCACATCACCCATGCCCGCCACCGCCATGCCCGGGTTGCCATGCGGACACACGGCACAACTTTCATCTGCCGCCGAACGTACCAGGCTGCCTGCACCTTTCAATACCACTACACCGCCATAATGTTGCTGGATGTGCCTGGCCGCCAGGCAACGATCAACCTGCACGTCGGCTGTGCTCACACCCAGCAAATGCGCCGCTTCGCCGGGGTGCGGTGTCAGTATCCAGTCAGCGCGCGGGCCGTCATCGCGGGTCAGCAGTTTCAGCGCATCCGCATCCACCACCTTGGCCTGCCTGCATGCCAGCACTTGCGACAGCAGCTGGCGTCCCCAGTCGTCCTGCCCCAGTCCCGGCCCGACGGCGATAACATCGGCGCGATGCAGCAAATCCTGTGGTACCACGCCATCTGCCGAGCCCCAAACCATCAGCTCCGGTCGCGCCGATACCATGGCCGCAACATGCTCAGGCCGTGTCACCACCGACACCAGTCCCGCACCAGCGCGCAGCGCCGCTTCCGCCGCCAGACGCGCGGCGCCGGCCATGCCGACATCGCCGCCGATTACCAGCACATGGCCATGCTGATTCTTGTGACTGTCGCGCTGGCGCGGCTTTAAAACCTGTTTGATTTCGCCATGACACAACAACCGCGCCTGCGCTGGCACACGCTGATACAAAAATGCGGGCACGGACAGATCTTCAAACACGATTTCGCCACAATAATCGGCCGCCTGATGTGTAAACAAACCCTGCTTCAAACCGATAAAAGTCACAGTCACATCGGCATGCACCGCCACGCCCATCACCGTACCGGTGTCGGCGCTTAATCCGGAAGGAATATCCACGGCCACCACCGGTACGCCCGACGCATTGATGGCTTCAATCATACTGCGCCAGACACCCGTTACTTCACGTTGCAAACCGGTGCCAAACAAGGCATCCACCACCACATCCACATCTTTCAGATGTTCGGCATCAATCAATCCCAAACCCAGCGAACACCAGTCAAGACAGGCGCGGCGCGCATCGCCGGCGAGTTTTTCTGTTTCCACCAGGCTCACTACATCCACGGCGTAACCGGCGCGTTGCGCCAGCCGCGCCACCACATAACCATCGCCGCCATTGTTGCCCGCGCCGCAACACACCAGCATGCGTTTCGCCTGCGGATATTTTTCTTTCACCACGGCCAGCACAGCGGCACCGGCACGGTTCATCAAATCGTAACCGCTGATGCCACACTCGTTGATGGCGAGTTGTTCCAGCTCACGCACCGCAGCTGCTGAATACAATAAACACGGAAATTTTTTCATTTTTTTCTTCCTTATTCTGCATCCTGATTTTTTTGTATCCGCCGAAACTGCAATGCCTGCCGGATGGTTCGCACATCTTCATGCGGCTGCGCCATCACCAGCGTAATCGCCATTTCCTCTGCCGCTGCCAGCACACAAAAAATCGCCGCCAGCCGGAATGGCCAGTCCAGCCACTGCATAAACAACAAAAGATAAGCCACCACCGTAACAGCAACCGCCAGCTTGACGCTCCAGGTGTGATAACTGGTGAGCGTACCGAACTTGATCAAACCCAGCAAAACCGGCAAGGTAAAACTGATGACAATGAGCGCAAAATAAATCCATTCCCGACGCACAATTTCCGGCCACATGATCCAGGCTGAAATGGCGAGCACGGAATACACCAGAAAATCACCCCAGCTGTCGAGATGCGAACCCAGCGCGGTAATTTGATTAAAACGACGCGCCAGATAGCCATCCAGCACATCGGTAAATTCGGAAAAAATCACCACCAGCACAAACCACACTGGCTGATGATAAACAGCCAGAATCAGCAACACCGGCGCCAGCAGCACACGAATGAAGCTGACCAGATTTGGCCAGTTGTAGATGT
>JAUPMA010000059.1 GCA_030836935.1 Pseudomonadota bacterium
ACGTATTCAGCGAGCGTCGCGTCATCATGAAGAACGGATCGCGTACCGGATAATGCTCGCTGCCACACAAGGCCGTGTGTTCCAGAATATGCGCCACGCCCGTTGAATCCATAGGCACGGTACGCAGCGCCACCATGAAAACATTTTCTGCATTATCGGCAACCAGATGATAATGCGGTGCACCGGTTTTTTTGTGGCGGTATTCTTCCACCATAATATTCAGGGATTCGATACGCTGGCTGCGCAACCAGTTAAATGCAGGGTGAATCTGTGCGGGTTTATTCATGTGATAACCGGTAGTTGGGATAATGAAAACGGGAGTGTCCGGATTGTACCGTGATGCCTGTGTCTGTGCGACAATAGCTTACTTTCAATAGCAACCCGTCTGGCTGAAATTACAAACCTCATGATAAAAGCACTCACTGCCGACCAGCTCCGTCCGCAATGCCGACCGGAAGACCTGCCCTTCACCACCACCGAGGAACTGGCAGATCTGCCGGACATTTTTGCGCAGGATCGCGCCCTGCGGGCAGTTGAATTCGGCATTGGTGTCATGCATCGCGGTTTCAATCTCTATGTCATGGGTCCGTCGGGCATGGGCAAGCACGGCATAGTCCGCAAATATCTGGCACGACGCGCCCAGGATGAAACATCACCTGCCGACTGGTGTTATGTGAGGAATTTTGAGCAGGATTACAAGCCTCGTGCCATCAAATTGCCGCCAGGCCAGGGACGTCTTTTCAAGAAAGACATGAAAAACCTTGTGGAAGATCTGGGCAAGGCAATCAATGCCGCATTTGATGCCAGCGAGTATCAGGATCAGGTGCAAAGCATTGAAAAGGCTTTCAGCAAAAAACAAAGCAGTTTGCTGGAAAAACACAGCGATCGCGCGCGCGGTCAGGATATACATTTAAGCCAGACGCCATCCGGCTTCATGCTGGCGCCGATGAAACAGGGAAAAATATTAACTGAAGAAGAATATGACGCCCTGCCGGAAACAGAAAAAATCGAAATCGATAAAAAAGTAGCGGCGTTTCAGGACGAACTGGAACTGCTGGCGCCGGAAATTTCACGGGAACGACGCGAACATAACATCAAGCTCAAGAAACTCAATCGCAAGATTGCCCTGTTTGCCACCAGCAATCTAATCAAGGACGTGAGAAGACGTTACAAATCACTGCCTGAAGTCGTCAATTATCTCAAAGGTGTTCAGGATGATGTACTGGATCACCTGGAAGACTTTACTGAATCGGATGATGAATCCGAAAATGATTTTCCGGCATCGGGTAATGCCTTGCAACGTTACCAGGTCAATCTGCTGATTGATCGCAGCCAGCAACAAGGTGCGCCGGTTATTTATCTGGACAATCCCACTTATCACAACCTGGTTGGCCGTATTGAATATGAAAATCGCAACTCTGGCCCCAATACAAATTTCACACTGATCAAGGCTGGCGCATTGCTGGAAGCCAATGAAGGTTATCTGGTACTGGATGCGCACAAGATTCTCACCATGCCTTACGCCTGGGATGCGCTGAAACGCGCGCTTTATGGAAAGAAAGTCAAGATTGAATCACTGGATCAGATGCTCAGCACCGACACCGTAATTACGCTGGAACCGGAACCGATACCATTAAAAATAAAGGTAATCCTGCTGGGCAATCGCGAAACCTATTATCTGCTGCACGAAATGGATCCGGATTTTCCCGAGCTGTTCAAGGTTGAGGCGGATTTTGATGAGGAAATTATCCGCAACAACGAAAACACGTTGCAATATGCTCGACTGATTGCTTCGCGTGCACGCAAATTCGGACTCAAGGCACTTGCTGCGGATGCGGTAGCACGGATTGTGGAATTCAGTTCGCGTCTGGCAGAAAACGCCGGCAAACTGTCAACACGGTTGCGCACAATAGACGATCTGCTGATCGAGACTCAATACTGGGCCATGCAGGCTGCGCACACGCACATTACGGCAGAAGATGTGCAGCAGGCCATCAATGCACAGATTGGCCGTACCGAACGTATCCAGAAACTGATTCAGCAGGATATTCAAACCGGTGTGCTGCTGATTGATACCGATGGTGATGCCGTTGGCCAGATCAATGGCCTGTCAGTTTTTGAAGTAGGCAAATATGGCTTTGGCCAGCCATCGCGTATTACCGCCACTGTCCATCTGGGTGATGGCAAGATCATCAACATCGAACGCGAAGTGGATCTGAGCGGCTCCATCCATGACAAGGGCGTACTGATTCTCTCGGCTTTACTGGCCAGCCGCTATACGCGCGATACCCCCCTGTCGTTTTCAGCCAGCATCACCTTTGAGCAATCCTATGGCCGCATTGATGGTGACAGCGCTTCACTGGCCGAATTGTGTGTGCTGATATCTGCGCTCATCAACATTCCGTTGAAGCAATCTTTTGCGGTTACCGGATCGATAAACCAGCAGGGATTTATCCAGGCTATCGGCGGCGTGAATGAAAAGATCGAAGGATTTTTTGATATCTGCCGTCATCGTGGCCTGACCGGCAGCCAGGGTTGCATCATTCCGGAAATCAATGTGAAAAACCTGGTACTGCGAAAGGATGTGATCGATGCCGTCGAACAGGGAAAATTCCACATCTACCCTGTCCGCCAGTATCAGGAAGCACTGGAGATCCTCACCGGTCTGCCCGCCGGAGAGGAGCTGGCTGATGGCAATTTTGAAAAGGACAGCATCAACGACAGGCTGCTGAAAAAACTATGCCAGTTCGCCAGGCAAAAGCACA
>JAUPMA010000060.1 GCA_030836935.1 Pseudomonadota bacterium
AAACCAGTTTCACGGAAATGCGCGCCGACGGATTGGCATTTTTCAAATCGTGAATCAGCTGCGCCAGATCTTCGATGGAATAAATGTCGTGATGCGGCGGCGGTGAAATCAAACCCACGCCGGGTGTGGAGTGACGCAAGCGCGCAATGGTTTCATCCACTTTGGCGCCGGGCAATTCGCCGCCTTCGCCGGGTTTCGCGCCTTGCGAAACCTTGATCTGGATTTCATCGGCGTTGGTCAAATAATCAATCGTCACACCAAAACGGCCGGATGCAACCTGCTTGATGGCCGATCGCTTGGAATCGCCGTTGGCTTCCGGTGTCCAGCGCGCGGCATCTTCGCCGCCTTCGCCGGTGTTGGATTTGCCGCCCATGCGATTCATGGCAATGGCCAGTGATTCGTGCGCTTCGGGTGAAATCGAACCGAAACTCATGGCACCGGTGGCGAAACGTTTGACAATTTCTTTTACCGGTTCCACTTCATCAATGCTGATGGCTTTGCCGGGTTTGAAATCGAGCAGGCCGCGCAGTGTGCAATGTTGCGTGTCTTCGTTGGCGATTTTTGCAAAACGGAAATAGGCATCGCGATCACCGCTTTTTGCGGCGAGTTGCAGTGCCGACAAACTTTGCGGATTCCACATATGATGATCGCCGCTGGCGCGCCAGTGCATGTCGCCCTGATTGGGCAGTGCGCTGACATTTTCCTGCACGCTATAACCCAGTGCGTGACGACGCAATGATTCTTCGGCGAGCACAGAAAGATTCACACCCTGAATGCGGCTGGCCGTGCCTTCGAAGCAGCGGTTAATGACTTCATCGGCGAGGCCGACGGCTTCGAAAATCTGGCCGCCCTTGTAGGATTGCAGCGTGGAAATGCCCATTTTGGCCATGACCTTGAACATGCCCTTGCCGACACTTTTGCGATAGCCTTCGACAATTTTTTCATCGGTGCTGTAGTAGTTGGCGTCGAGCAAACCTTTGCGTTGTGCATCCCACAGTGCTTCAAACGCGAGATAGGGATTGATGGCATCAATGCCATAACCGGTGAGCAAGCAGTGATGATGCACTTCGCGCGCTTCGCCGGTTTCGAGTACCAGGCCAATGCGCGTGCGCTGATGCTGTTTCACCAGATGCTGGTGCACGGCGCCGGTGGCGAGCAATGCGCTCACGGGAACACGTTCGTCACTGATGTTGCGATCCGACAGAATAATCAGGCTGTGACCGGAAGCGATGGCGAGACTGGCTTCGTCGCAAATGCGGTTCAGCGCGCGTGCCAGCCCATCCGGGCCATCCAGGTTGCCGTAGGTAATATCAATGGTTTTGCTGGTCCAGCCGCGGAAGTTCATGTGCTTCAGCGCCGCCAGTTCTTCATTGGTGATGATCGGATGCGGCATCAGCAAACGGTGTGCGTGTTTCTCGGTGGAATCGAGAATGTTCTGTTCCGGGCCGATGTAGCATTGCAGCGACATCACCACTTCTTCACGAATCGAATCAATTGCCGGATTGGTGACTTGCGCAAACAATTGTTTGAAATAGTCATAAATCATGCGCGGTTTGTCGGACATGCATGCCAGCGCGGCGTCGTTGCCCATGGAGCCAACCGGATCGCGTCCTTCCTTCACCATCGGCAGCAGCATGAACTGCATGGTTTCGGTGGTGTAACCAAAGGCACGCATGCGCGGCAACAGGGTGACAGGATCAAAACCGTGCGATTCCTTGCCGGGTTCGAGCTGCGACAGAGCAATGCGCTGATTGGTCAGCCATTCGTGATAAGTCTGTTTGGAAGCGAACTCGTGTTTGAGTTCTTCATCCGGAATCATGCGGCCGCGGTCGAAATCAATCAAAAACATTTTGCCGGGCTGCAAGCGGCCCTTGGCCTTGACGTTGGCGGGATCGACCGGCAGCACGCCGACTTCGGAGGCCATGATGACGCGGTCATCGTGGGTCAGATAATACCGGCTGGGACGCAGGCCGTTGCGATCGAGCGTGGCGCCGATGTAGCGGCCATCGGTGAACACGATGGAGGCCGGGCCATCCCAGGGTTCCATCATGGTGGACTGGAATTCATAAAAGGCGCGTTTTTCTTCTGACATGACGGAGTCGTTCTGCCAGGCTTCGGGCACCATCATCATCACCGCTTCCTGCAGGCTGCGGCCGCCCATGAGCAAAAATTCCAGCACATTGTCGAAGCTGCCGGAGTCGGATACATCCGGTTCAATCACCGGCAGGATGCGCTTGATATCAAATTGTTCGGTTTTGGCCACGCCTTCGCGTGCGCTCATCCAGTTGGCATTGCCCAGACGGGTGTTGATTTCGCCGTTGTGGCTCATGAAACGGCAGGGCTGGGCGCGATCCCACGACGGGAAGGTGTTGGTGGAAAAACGTGAATGCACCATGGCCAGATGCGCGGTGTAATCTTCGGCGGCCAGATCGGCGTAGAACGGCATCATCTGGTCGGGATTCAACATGCCCTTGTACACAATCACGCGGGTGGACAAGGAGCAGTAATAAAACAGGCTGGCCTGTTGCAGCGATTTGTCGCTGCGAATGCGATGCGTGCTTTCCTTGCGCAGCATGTAGAGCTTGCGCTCGAAATCATCATCCTTCATGCCGGCCGCCGCGCCAATGAACAACTGTTCCATATGCGGCATGGACTGGCGCGCGGTGGGGCCGACATCGGCCTTGACCGGATCCACCGGCATGTTGCGCCAGCCGATGAGTTTCAGGCCGTGGCTGGCGATCAATTCATTGACCAGTTTTTTGCACTTTGTGCGTTCCAGTTCGTTCATCGGCAAAAACACATTGCCGGCGGCGTACTGGCCTTTGGCGGGCAGTTCGACACCAAACGCTTCCCTGGCGACGCGAGCCAGAAATGCATGCGGCAGGCTGGTGAGAATACCGGCGCCGTCCCCGGTGTTGGCTTCGCAGCCGCAGCCACCGCGGTGCACCATGCGGCGCAGGATATGGTCGGCGTCGAGCACGATCTGGTGGCTGGGTTTGCCTTTGATATGAGCCACGAAACCGACGCCGCAGTTTTCGGTTTCCCAGGCCGGGTCATACAGGCCATTTTTACCGGGTAAACCGTACTGGTTGAAGACTGCGCTGGTATTGCTGGGTGTTTGGCTCATGTTTACCTCTGAACAACCGGAGGAGTTTGCCGGGTGTTTGTGTCGATCACTGTTACGCGGTGGCCGGATTGAGAATGGGGCGGGGATTTTATAGGAAGCGGCAGTTAAAAAAAAGCAGGCCGCGGCCGGTGCGAACGCTTGCAACGGCTGCGGTATGGCGCCGGTAAAGGCAATTTGTGAATAACGCTAGCGAATATCTTTGTGTATGGATGCGATGCTTTTTACCCAGGGTTTGCCTTGCTGCAAATCCGGTGGCAGTCGTGTCAGTCCCTTGCGGGCAATATCGGCGCTGGTGTAGATGCGATGTACCAGCACATACCAGGGTTGGTCATGGCGACGGGTTTCATACCAGGCGCTTTCGCTTCCAAGCTTGTGTTCGCGTGCGAATTTGAGCAGGGTCCCAGCCTCGTTTGAGGCCAGCAGCTGCAATGTCCAGTGCGCGGGATTTTGCTGTCGCAGCCATGCACTGTCGTTGACGCCCAGTGCGGCGAGTCCAGCCAGCGCCTGTGCTGTTTCAGCAACTGGTGTGGGCGCGGCATCCTGTGCTATTCCCGTGGCGGCCGTATTGGCGTCAATGGTTGTGGCTGTTGCGGGCGGCGCAATGCCTGATGTGGCTGCATCGGTTGATGTTGATTCAGCAGGATGTTCTGCGATGGAAGTTGTTTCCATGGAGACATCCGGTGCCGGCGGTTCTGCTTCCTGTTCGCCGGTAGCCGGCGGCAGATTTTGTTCGGTGGTATTTGTATCAGCAGGTTGATTGGCTGCTGCCGGCGGCAATTCTGCGACCGGTGCAGGTTCCACGGTGGCAGTTACGGGTTCGTTTGCAATGGTTTGCGGTGCCGGTGCAGGCATGCGGTTCATGGCGAAATACATACCGCCGGCAATCATCAGCGACATGCTGGTAATGAACAGTATCTTTTTCAGGGCATGGTTACCGGTCTGACTGAGCGTGCGTACATGCTTTTCAAGCATCAACGCCGCCATGGCCATGACTTGTCCGGGTTTGCCGCGACTTTTTTTGTGGATTTGCTGAATGGTTTCCGGCGGCAGTAAAGCGCCACCGCGATAGCCGGCTGTCGTCAGGCGGTGATCAATAAATGCCTGAACCTGTTTCGGGTTCAGCTCCGGCATTTGCTGTACATACAGCTGGTTGTGCTGCAATTCGCTGATGTCTTCCAGCGTTTTTGCCATGCCCGGATTGGCAAACAGCAAAATTTTGAGACTGGTGTCCTTGTCGCGTTTGAGCTGGCTGCGATAGCGAATCAGTTCCTGCAGGGTAGTGTCGCTCAGGATATGGGCATCATCAATAACGGCGATCGGAAACTGGTCAAACACGTGCAGGTTTTTCAGATCCTGATCAAGATAATTGGCCGATCCCTGATTTTTTAAATGCACAGTCATTTTTTGTTGTAACTGCACCAGTGTGTCGGTGGGTTCGGGAAGAATTGGCAGCAGAAACAGGTTGGGAAGGTTGTCCTGGAGGAGCTGGCGAAGCAGCGTGGTTTTGCCGCTGCCCTGTTCGCCTTCAACAATCAGTACCAGATCGCTGAATTGCATATGATGTTTCAGCGTGGCAATCATCTGGTCGCGTGTTGCATCGCTGTATACCGCGTCGCCTGTCAGAATGCTGGCCATAAACGGTTGCTGGGACATGCCAAGAAAGGCCAGTGTTGGCGCATTGAGCTCCAGTGAAGGTGTTGTGGCTTGCTGTTTTGCCATGATCAGCCTCAGGGAATGAGATTGGCAAAAGATAATTGCCGCGGATTGAAAATGCGTTCGTACTCGACAATCGCAAAACGGTCGGTCATGCCGGCAATGTAATCGGCAATGCCGCGCGCCGTGCCGCTGTCGCCCAGTTGCTGTTTCAGACTATCGCAATGCTGGTGGAATTCCGGCGGCAAAATGTTCTGGTCATTCATAAAGGCATCAAACAGGGCGGTTAATACCTGTTCGGCTTTTTTGGTCATGCGTTGTACGCGGTAATGTTTGTAGAGTTGCACGCGCAGGAATTTTTTCAGTTCCAGATTCTGTTCGCGCAGTTCATTACTAAAGCAGATGGTGTAA
>JAUPMA010000061.1 GCA_030836935.1 Pseudomonadota bacterium
ATAAAATAAAAGAAAAAATATTTTCTGGCCGAACTTTTAATCCGTTGGTCGAAAGTTCGAATCTTTCACGACCCATCATACAAGCACAAAAAAGCCCGGCCAGATTGTTTGAAATCAGGCCGGGCTTTTTTATTTCTCGGTCAGGAGGGGCTGGTTATTTGCGGGAGCCCGGGCCATTTAAAACCAGGCCATTGCTCATGTACGTTTCAAAGTATTCCAGGGAGCGATATTCTTCACTCTGCATCGGGAATGCCTTGGCGCGAACCTGCTGGTTACAGCCATCATAACGGCGATGCAACGAACCCATGCCATCACCGCTTGCGGTCCAGTCACTGCGATAAGTCGGGAAGTGTGATGTATGACCCAGTGCCGGTCCTAAAATGTCTGCGCGGATAAGGTGACCGGAATATTTTATGTGGCAATCTGCGCAAGCCATATTGAGCTGGCCGCGTTTGGTGTAAAAGTGTGTTTTACCGCGTTCGTACCATTTCAGTGCGTCAGCATTGGGGATTTTTACATTGATTTTCTTGCCGCGTGATTTGTAGGCCAGCCAGGCTTCAATGTGGGTAATGGTGCCTGTGCCGTATTTCAGCGGTTCTTCACCATTATTTTTACGGCATTCATTAATGGCCATTTCAAGAGTGATGACTTCCTTGCGTGTTGTATCAAAATAGGGATAGTTTTGCTTGATGCCCTGTTTGGCCTTGGGGAAACAGTCCGCATAGGATTTGCCATTCTTGAATGGTGTATTGAACAGCTTTTCGCCCTTGTCGATATAAATTTCATAGGGTGGAAATTCTTCCATGCTTTCCCATTGTTCGCGGGATGCCTTGTCAATCGCGTACACACCATTGATAAAATCGGCAAAGGGGACATCAGGAAAACGGCTCGCATATTCATTGCGAAAATCCTTTAAGTCCTGTTCCGGGTTGGTTGCCAGGCTGATAGCGGGGGACAACAATACACAGAGCGCGGACATGATGACTGCAATTTTTTTCATAATCATACCTTCTGTAAGGTGCTACAGTTTTGGTGTGCGGTTATTGCCATGGCTGGCTTAACTGATTTTTGTTTCGACGGAATCTGTTTCGCCTTTGTTGTCTACCCAGCTGACTTTCAGTGTGTCACCGGCTTTTGCGCCACTGAATTTGAATGACAGGTACGGGTTTTTGGAAATGGCTACGCCCCATTGTGCCGTCAATACATTTTCACCATTGTGTGTGCAGGTAACTTCCTGAATGAAATGTGCCGGTATCAGCTGGCCAGTTTTGGCGTCTTTGCGCAGGCCGGTTTCCATTGTGTGGTTGATCAGTGCTTTAACTTCGGTTACGCCACCTGTTACTTTGGCGCGGACTTTAATTGAGTCGGTCATGAATAAATCCTCTTGAATTCTTTGGTAATTAGCCGCCGCAGCCGCCGATGGTTACTTTGACTTCTTTCTTCGCGGTATAGAGTTTGCCGTTAGCCCTGATGACGGCCACAACATCAGCTGTTTTGCTCATTTTGACGCGAGTGGAGACAAAACCTTCGGTTCGGCTGCTGAGGGTAAAGGTGGCAGCCAGCGGTGTGTTGTTGCCGGGCAGCAGGATGCTGATGGATTCGGTTCCGGCGATTTTGCTGCTCACGCTGACCGGGACAACGGCGCCGTTTTCTGCAATGTCGGGCGCCTTGATTTCAATGTCGTTGCTGTTGGTCATATCGGTGTTGCCATAGGAACCGGTCAACGCGGCATTGACATCCGTTGCATCGAAAGCAGCCTTGGACCACGCAGCCATGGCGTGGCGTGGAGCCAGTATGCCGGTACCGATGGTGGCAACGGCAGCGCCTGTCATGGCGCTGGTTTTCAAAAATTTTCTGCGAGTAGTATTCATGTGTGTACCCCGGATGAATGGTTAGAGTGAATGAATAAATTCAACAACCTTGTCAACTTCGGTTGCGGTGAGGATTTCGTGTTTGCCAAAAGGAGGCATGATGGTGGCTGGATTGCTGGTGCGCGGATCGTAAATCTGGTCGCGCAGTTTTGATTTATCCGGGAAGCGGGCTTGCATGGCAACCAGTTCAGGTCCGATATTACCTTCCAGTGATCCGCCTGCCATCTTGTGACAGGAAAGGCAATTGCCTTTCTTGCGATCGAAGGCGACTTCTTTGCCTTCCTTGATGGTTGCCTCATCGGCCAGGCTTTTGGCGGGCAGGGTCAGTGCCAGACTGCCCAGTATTGCAATGACAGATGCTGTGGTTGAAACGAATTTTGCGGTAGGCCGCATGGTTTGCTCCTCTCGAGTTTCGTCAGGATGTTTACGCTTTGGGCACCTGTGTACCCATTACTGCGAATGCTTCTGTTGGTTACAGCAGAAGCATTGTCCATTTCAAAGAGAGGTCAGTGAATGAAACCAGTATATGTTCTTTTTATTGGACTGGTGATTTATAGCATACCGAATCCAGATCATATCGCAAGAGAATATTTACAATTCATCCATGAGCCAGCTGATATTAGGGTTTTCTAATTCGCTCTTTCGCGTTTCAATTGATCCATTAGTTCTGTTTTTCGGCTTTCCATGCGCTGGCGCGCGCCAGCATCCCGGTCGGGTTGTTTCAATGCATTGTCAATTTGCTGGATGGCCAGCTTTAAATAACCTTCCTGTTCGTATTGATAACTGGTTGCCTCAAGTGCGGCGCCAATTTGACCTTTGCTGTAATAGGTTTGCGCCAGGGTTTCGTAGATAACCGGGTGTTTCTGGTATTGCAGTATCCGCTTGAGCAGCAACAGGGCCTGATCATGATCACCATGCGTGTTGAGCAACAATGCGTACTCGATGCATACGGGCAGGTAGTTCGGGTACAGTAGATTCAGATTATCGAGCGTTTCCATGGCTGTTTTTTTCTGGTTGCTGTTTTCGTAGGCCTTGGCCAGGGCCAGCTTGAACCAGGGGTGATCCTTGTGTTCTATCAGCTGTTTCAAAAGCTCAATGGCCTGTTGCGGGCTGTCATTGGCAATCAGGGCGATTGACAGGGCATATTGATCGCTGATGCCCATCTGATTTGCGGCAAGGCTTTTGTAGCGTGCGATCAGTTCGCTGCGCGACGGAGCGGTTTCCACCATGACTCTTGCCCTGGCAAGCTGGAAATTCAAGCTGTCACTAGGCAATGAATGATCACTTTCTGTAATGCGATGCTTGGATTCGGCAACACGGGTTGTACTTAAGGGGTGTGTGCGCAGATATTCAATCTGTGCCAGCTCGTTACTCGATTCGGCCTTTGCCAGCAGGGTTTCAAAAAAATTGGTCATGCCATCGGGGTTGATATTTGTGTTGCGCAAAACACCCACGGCAATGCGGTCAGCCTCGTATTCATTTTGTCGTGTGTAATTAATCTGCGATTGCATCATGCCAGCCGCGCTGCCATAAATAATGGCGGCTCCTGCCGCCGGATTTTGTGCGGATACCAGAATGCCAGCCAGAATTGCGGCAAAACCGACAGCCGGTGAAGTGCTTGATTCCGTCATTGCACGCGCAAGATGACGCTGCGTAACATGTGAAATTTCATGTGCCAGCACACCTGCCAGTTCGCTCTCGTTTTGTGCAGACTGAATGAGTCCCGTGTGAATGCCGATGTAGGCGTCGGGGCCGGCAAAAGCATTGATACTGGGGATTCTTAGAATAAAGAAATGATATTTCTTGTCGGGCTGATCAGTTTGGGATACCAGTCTTTGCCCCAATGTTGAGAGGTAGTCATTGACCTGCAAGTCTTCGATAAAAGGAATATTGGAGCGCAAGGTTTGATAGAACTGCTTGCCCATCAAATATTCTTCAAA
>JAUPMA010000007.1 GCA_030836935.1 Pseudomonadota bacterium
ATCCGTTGGCGAAACCTTTGCCCGGGTGATTGCCGAACCGGTAGCGCATCTAGATCGCAGCCGGGAAGTGCTGCTGGTTTGGCACATCGAAGCGGACGGTATCGCCACAGAATTTTCTGCCAGTCAGGAGGCACCCGCTGATGCAGGCAAGTAGATGTTTTCGTGTGGTCATACCCACCATGTTGTTTGCCTTGATGCTGGTTTTGTTGCCATTGCCGGAGTGGGCGCATGTTTTTCGCCCGGACTGGGTAACGCTGTTTATGATCTACTGGGCCATGGCCATGCCGGAGTTTGTCGGACTGTTGACGGCGTGGCTGTTCGGGCTGCTGCTGGATGTGGCCCAGGGCACAATTCTTGGTCAGCATGCCTTGGGTATGGTGATGGTGATATGGGTTGTGCAAATGACGTATCTGCGAATTCGTGTGGCCTCATTATTGCAGCAGGCACTGGTAGTTTTTGTATTGCTGCTGGCCAAGTTGCTGCTGACCTTGTGGGTGAGCGGATTGGTGGGGCAGGCACCGGAAAGCATTATGCTGTACCTGTTGCCTGGTATTACGGGTGCACTGATCTGGCCTTGGCTCTTTATTGTGCTGCGTGACATTCGACGCCGTTATACGCTGACCAAACGATTCTAGAGAAAGTCTTTATCATCTCCGGAACGGGGTTCCATAAATAATCCGGCGGAGAAATATATTCGATGCTGTTTCAGATAATGATTGATTGAATGCCAACACTCAGAAACAAACTTGCAGAATATGGTTTTGATTCACCGGAGAATCATGACTACGCTGTACAGCGTTTTCTCACCAATCCTGTCAGCCATGTGCGCTGTCTGAATATTGAAGGCGACGCCGGGCGCCGGCGCACGGCGTTTGCCCATGCGCTGGCGCAGGCACTGGAAACGTGCCATGTGCTGTATTTCGAGTTTGATGCCGAGCTGCCAAAACCATCTGTAGTACGCGTCCGGGAAGGCGAAGATCTGCCGCCAGAACCCCCTACATCAGCTTTTGACCGGATTATGACCGAAGCCTGTGCGCTCAGCGAAGCTGAAACAACCGTGCTGATTCTTGACCAGATGCACAAGTCGCCATTTCGTGAACACATTCGATTGTATGAATTTATCAAGAGTAATGTCTGGGCCTATAGCGATGTGCGTTTTTACGCCAATGTGAGCAATCTGCAAATTTATATGATTTCTGCCGAGCCGGTTTACCATTCTCTTCAGCAACACAGTTTCAGAATCCGGGTAGGCATGTCATCGGCCGGATGCGGCTTTCCATCTGCAACCGAGGCGGGGCTGGATGAAAGTTACGGTATCTGGCTGGAGCCGCTGAATAAACTGCTTGAGCAGCTGGGTGTGTCACCCTCGCTGCAACAATATCGGCGGCTTGTTTTTGATGTTGCCAATTATGCGCGCAGTCGTGAGCAGTTAAGGGTGTCGGTATATGGCTGGATCGAGAATATCGATTACAACCGGCTCATGGCACATGTTCAGCTACCATATCTGGATGCCGTTCTGGAAGCGCTGGTATCAAGCATGGATGTCCACGAAGAAATCGAATTGTAGCTGAGGCTGATGTTCACCCGAATGGGTTAAATCCCCCGACCTTTTGTCAGATATTTAATTTCATCAGTATGTTTCATTGATTCATGCGGGTGTATGGTCTAAACATGCTGTTGGATTTTTTCTAGAATACGCTGTAATCAGGCTTGGTAAAGGTATTGACCAGAAACCGGCTGTACAGAGAGGATCTGTGATCTGATTAACATAAGGATGTGCTCATGGCTATTACACTTTTTCTCGAACAATAGATTTTGGCGGTTTTTATGCAAAATGTTCAGCAAGCTCTGGCAAAACAATCACTGAGAGACGTTAGCAGCACGGCGCGTTTATTCAATTTCAATCGCCCCGTGTTCATGTCTGATGCGGTCTGGCAGGATTGTGTCGAGATGGCTGAACAGTCCGGCCAGATGGATGAGCTGGCAGTATTGCAACGGTTAAGACATGTTTTGTTCATGGCATCCAGCGCATTGCATGGTCGGGTGAAAGACGTGGAATGCGAGTTTCGTATTCACCGTGTACCCAACAACAGGCAGTCACGTTACCCGGAAGTCACCACGCTTGCGCTGGTCGCTTCACATGATTCAGGTAACCAACCAATTGTAACAATCATGCATCCTGATGAATAACACCGACACAGTGGTTGCAATGTACCCAGAAGACGAATATCAAATTCAAGCTGCTGAAAACCCTGATTTGAGGGATGTCACCAGCACGGCTCGTCTGTTCAATTTCCGGCGCCCTGTCTATATGACGGTGCGTGCCTGGCGAGATTGTGTTGACATGTGTCCGGCAGAAGAAAAATCGTTTGATGAATTGGCGGTGTTGCAGCGTTTGCGTCATGTATTGTTTATGGCTGCCAGCGCCTTGCATGGCCGCAGCGAAGATCTGCAATATGATTTTCGTGTCTACCGCGTACCCAATGAGGCTGCAGCAGGCAGACGTCAGCCTGAACCGGTGACGCTGAATCTTGTTGCGCATCGCGACCAGCATAACCGGCCTGTAATAACTATCCGTTTTCCGGACGAATAAGTTGTCTTTTTGTTTTGTATAGTTTCGTGCTTTATCTTTCAATTTGAGAAATGGTTACCTGAAAAATGAAGAATATTCTGTCAATGAATTTTTTTAACCGCCAGAAGAAGGTGGTTGCGGAACCGGTTAGGCCATCTACAGCTGCGGTTCGTCCGGCAGATACATTCAAGGGTCTTAGTGTGCTGGTTGTTGATGATTCACGCACGCAGCTTCACGCCATGGAAAAAATACTCACGGCAGCTGGTATTAACACAATCACCGCAGAAAATGGAAAGCAGGGCATCCTGATGGCGCGGCACAAGCACCCGGATATTATTTTAATGGACATTGTCATGCCGGAAATTAACGGTTTTCAGGCAACGCGCTACCTGAGTCGCCATCCGGACACAGCACATATACCCATTATCATCATAAGCGGATCCAATCAGGAATCGGACAAGGCATGGGGCTTCAAGTTGGGCGCGCGTGAATTCATGCATAAGCCAGTTAACCGGGATGAACTGTTTGCCAAGATTGACATGTTGATGGATGAACGTAAACAAGCGGAACGTGTCCAGCACGTCGGTTGAAATCTTTTCTGGATCGGGAACAAGAGGGATACCTTGCATCCCTTTTTTTATGGGCGGGCTAAAGGTAATACGCGCTGGCTGTCAGGACTTTGGACATGACGGTCATCAGTCTTTTTACGGGCAATGGCAAGGATGTTCCGCCGGCCTTTAATGCAGTTGTTGCATGATGTGATTCATCCTGTTTCATTTGCTGGAGTATTGCGATGCTGCGTGCATCGTTTGCCGGGAGCTGCTGTATATGATGATCAAGATGGTGGACAACCTGAAATTCCGTTTCGGCTACAAATCCCAGGCTCCATTTGTCGCCGATCATTCCGGTCAGTGCACCGGTGGCAAATGAACCGGCATACCAGAATGGATTGAGCAGGCTTTTGTGTGAACGCAATTCTTTTAGCCGCTTCGCAGTCCAGACAAGATGATCGTTTTCTTCCAGCGCAGCGTGTTCCATGTTGGCACGCACATTGTCCAGCCTGGCTGTCAAAGCCTGTCCCTGATATAACGCCTGTGCTGAAACTTCACCTGCATGATTTACGCGCATTAAATTTCCGGCATGTCGTTTTTCCTGTTCCGTCAGTAGATGGTCACCGACGTGAGTTGCCGGATAAGTGCGCCCGGTAATCCTCGGTGTGTCGAGTAGGGTGCGAAGTGCATAATCAGCCTGGTTAATGAATTTATCCAGTAGAGAATAATGGCGCATGGGGTGCTTCCGGTTGATCCAAATGTTCCTGGTGTGTTAGCCCAATTGTTGGGCAAGCAGTGTTACCGGATGTATTACCTTGACCTCGATACCTGCTTTTTTCAGGCCGCTCCTGAAGTGCAGGCTGCAGCCCAGGTTATCACTCAGCAGATATTTTGGCTGAGCGGCCTTTATTATGTCTGTTTTTAATTGCAGTAATTTATCAGCCAGTTCGGGGAATAACAGCTGGTGGCTGCTGCCAGCGCCGCAGCAGATACGTGGGCCCGGAATGTCAATAATCTGAAGTTGCGGAATCATTTTCAGTGCCTGTTGTATTACTCCGGCTAACCTGAGTTTATGGAGGCTGCTGCAACTTTCATGAAGTAGGGCCTTTTCATCCAGGGGCCAAAATTCGGTTGAGGCCAGTGCCGGTGATGACAGCAGAAAACTCAGAATATCAATAACCGGCACTGGCATGTTGCTCTGGGCAAGCCGGGCGCCGCAGCCATTGCTGGTGTGGATGATGTGCGAAACCGGCAGATTGCCAAACGCGGACTGATTCTGCTGTGCCAGCAGTTGTGCCTGTTGCGGCTGGCCGTGGTGTTGATGCAATGCGCCACAGCAATACTGAGTTGAGGGAATATGCAGGTTGTAGCCGAGGTGTGTGAGAACCTGGATAGAACTCGATAATGTTTCCCCGTCAAAGCCGGAACCCATGCAGCCGGCAAATAGTGCCACTTCACCCAGTACATTCTTTTTTGATGCGGGATAAAAATTTTTCAGCATCGTGGTTTGTGCAATCCCCAGAATGTCATTGGCACGAACCATTGGGGTATTGCCCGCAAGTCGCAGCACTGCTCCGGCAAGTGACTGCAGTCCGCTTTTTCTGTACCAGCGCAATGGCTTGGCGTAGCGGTTGAACCCGTTATCATGACTGGCCTGGTTCAGTATCATCCTGAGAAGCTTGCGCGGATTTGTTTTATCGTCGGCCAGCATAACCTGCGCGTTATCCAGCAGCCGGCCATACGCTACGTTTGATGGGCACATGGCTTCGCAAGCCATGCAGCCCAGGCAATGATCCAGATGTTGTTGCATTTTGCCGTCAGGCTGGAGTCGGTCTTGTGCATAAGCCTGAATAACTGAAATCCGCCCCCGTGGTGACTCGGATTCATTGCGGTAAATCTGGTACGTCGGACAATGCGGCAAGCACATCCCGCACATGACACAACTGTCTGCATCATGCCGAATGATCTGCTTTATAACACTATGTTGTATATCGGCGGGTTTCAAAAGGTCGTGCGGCTTTCAGGCTGAGGGTATACTGGCAGGGCATCATAGAAAGATAACAGGTCACAGGCAATGTCTTACTATAAATATCACGTCTTCATTTGCACCAACCAGCGGGAACCGGGCGAACTTTGCTGCAACCGGTCGGGATCAGGCCGCATTCGGGACTATGCCAAGGACAGGATCAGGGCACTGGGCCTGAAGGGCGCAGGTAAAGTGCGTATCAACTCGGCCGGTTGCATGGATCGCTGCGAGCAGGGGCCGGTGATGGTGATTTATCCGGAAGAAACCTGGTACACCTTTGTTGATGAACAGGATGTGGAAGAAATTATCCAGGAGCACATCATCCATGGCCGCAAGGTACCGCGTCTGCAACTGAAGTGACCCTGCAATATCCGTCAGGAAAAAATACTTGCCAGGGCTGTATTCGTATATTAATATATGCTCATGTTTTGGATCTCTGGTATATCCGGCTCTGATTCAAACAACTCCTCCATCCTCCTTTGGTGGTTTTATTTAGCGTGGCACCCCCTGCCGCGCTTTTTTTTGTCCGCGATAAGCCACTTGCAACCGGTTTAGTGTTTTTGGCTTGTCACCCGCGATTGAAGACTGTATTATTCGCGGCCTTTCGTAGATGCGAATATCTGTAGGAAATACACATGAAAACAATCAGTGCCAAAAACGAAACCGTCAAGCGTGACTGGTACGTTGTAAACGCCGATGGCAAAACACTGGGCCGTCTGGCCACTGAAATTGCCCGCCGTCTGCGTGGCAAGCACAAAGCCATTTATACCCCGCACGTTGATACCGGCGACTACATCGTGGTGATCAATGCCGAAAAAGTAAAAGTGACCGGCAAGAAAGCAACCGACAAGATGTACTACTGGCACACTGGTTTTATTGGTGGCATCAAGTCCATCAGCTTCGAAAAACTGATTGCCAAGAAGCCAGAACTGGTACTGGAACGCGCCGTAAAAGGCATGTTGCCCAAAGGCCCGCTGGGTCGCAGCATGTTTACCAAGCTAAAGGTATATGCAGGCCCCACGCACAATCACTCAGCCCAGCAGCCGCAACCGCTGGAAATCAATTGCTGATTTATCTAAACAGATAGATCTAAACAGATAGCAGGAATCGTTATGGCAGAAACACAGTACTACGCAACCGGTCGCCGCAAAACTTCCAGCGCACGCGTATTCATGCGCATGGGCAGTGGCGCTATCGTCGTCAATGGCAGCCCCGTTGATGAATATTTTGGCCGCCAGACTGCGCGCATGGTTGTTCGCCAGCCGCTGGATGTAGTGAGCATGGCCAACAAGTTTGATTTTCATATCACCGTTACTGGCGGTGGTGGTACCGGCCAGTCCGGTGCCATCCGTCATGGCATTACCCGTGCACTGATCGCCTATGATGAAGCTCTGCGCTCTCCGTTGCGCAAGGCCGGCTTTGTTACCCGCGATGCACGTGAAGTCGAGCGTAAAAAAGTGGGTCTGCGCAAGGCACGCCGTGCTACCCAGTTCTCCAAACGCTAACGCTAGTACAAAGTTTAAAGTTCAAAGGTTAAAGGTATGGGCAAGGATGCTCTTGAAACACTGGATGTGTGGAAGAAGGCATGCAGGCTTTCAGTTGATATTTACAGGCTGATGAAAGATTGCCCTGATCGGGGTTTCAAGGATCAGGTTACCCGCTCGGCTTTGTCGGTTCCATCCAATATTGCTGAAGGCTACGAGAGAAACTCCCGGGCTGAACTAGTCAGGTTCTTCAGAATTGCCAAGGGATCATGCGGCGAGTTAAGAACACAGATGTTATTGG
Source organism: Pseudomonadota bacterium (assembly GCA_030836935.1). Taxonomy (GTDB): domain Bacteria; phylum Pseudomonadota; class Gammaproteobacteria; order SZUA-229; family SZUA-229; genus JACPVK01. The sequence continues at coordinate 6,935 of JAUPMA010000007.1, forward strand.
TCTGGAAATCGGGTTTATTCCACAGGAAGCCAGCCAATATGTGGATCAGGCAATAGAAATCTCCAAAATGCTGCAAGGCCTGATCAAACGCTACAGCACTTGAGTTCCTTTAATCTTTACCACTTTAAACTTTAATCTAATTGGGGAATCGTCTAACGGCAGGACAGCGGACTCTGACTCCGTCAATCTAGGTTCAAATCCTAGTTCCCCAGCCATACAAAACCCGCTTCGGCGGGTTTTTTTGTGTGATTGGAATAATAAAGGCCTGAATTACCTGGTAACTGCCGTTTCCCTAACCTTCAGTTTTTGTATTTTCTGCCGGGTCAATCCGGCCTGTATTCATGAAACTGTCACACCATTGCCACACAATTCTTCACAGGAAATGCTGCAAAAATCAGCGTGACCAGCAATAAATTACTGGCCGGTATGTTGACTTGCGCCGGTAATTGTTTATAAATAGGCACGGCTTTTTGGTCTGACCACGCAGAAAGTCATAGCTATGATCCCAAAAACAAACTAATCACAATCCAATGCAGGAGTCTTGCATAATGAACAAACGTTTCCTTGCAATCGCAATCGCAGCCGGTCTGGCTGTTTCCTCAAACGTAATGGCTGAAGGCGCCGAACTGTACGGTGTAGCGCACATTGATGTAATGCAGAATTCAGGTGATAACTCAACTGACGATACTACTGTTACCAGCCGTGGCTCGCGCGTTGGCGTAAAAGGTTCGGAAGACCTGGGTGG
>JAUPMA010000062.1 GCA_030836935.1 Pseudomonadota bacterium
CCGTGCGTGCCAATTCGACAAACCCGGGAAACGAGGTGTTCACATTCACGCAATCTTCAATATGAATGGTGCCGCTGGCGCGAAGTGCGGCCATGGTGAAGGCCATGGCAATACGGTGATCATCATGTGCGTGCACCTTGCCACTGCCGATGGTGCCACCACGAATAATCATGCCGTCAGGAGTCGGTTTTGCGTCGACACCGAGCACCTGTAATCCGTCAGCCATTACCTGAATACGATCTGATTCCTTCACACGCAATTCTTCGGCACCGGTGACAACGGTTTCACCCTGGGCGCAGGCGGCGGCAACAAAAATCACCGGGAATTCATCAATTGCCAACGGTACCAGATGCTCAGGAATAGGCACACCCTTTAGTAGTGCACTACGAATGCGAATGTCCGCTACCGGTTCACCACCCACTTCGCGCTGATTCAGCAATTCAATATTGGCGCCCATCAATTTGAGAATATCAATAATGCCGGTGCGGGTTGGATTGATTCCAACATGCTGCAATGTTATGTCCGCTTCCGTTGCAATGCTGGCGCCGACCATAAAAAACGCAGCGGATGAAATATCAGAAGGCACATCAATATCACAGGCCTTCAATTTTCCGCCGCCTTGCAAACAGACACGTGCAGCACTTTTGCGTGACACAGGATAACCAAATGCTGTCAGCATGCGTTCTGTGTGATCGCGTGTCGGCGCCGGTTCTGTCACGCAAGTTTCGCCCTGCGCATACATACCAGCCAGCAACAGGCAGGATTTCACCTGTGCACTCGCCATCGGCATCTGGTAATCGATACCGGTTAATGTTTGCTTGCCGTGAATTTTCAACGGTGGCTTGCCGCCTTCAGCAGTGTCCACTTTAGCGCCCATTTTTGCCAGTGGATCGGTCACACGTTTCATGGGACGTTTTGAAAGCGAGCGATCGCCTGTCAGTTCCACATCAAAATGCTGTCCCGATAACAGGCCCGACATCAAACGCATGGAGGTGCCGGAATTTCCAAGATCCAGCGCCTGGGCCGGTGCTTTCAATCCGTGCATGCCCACACCGCAGATTACAACCTTGCCATCTGTACTCGGGCCTTCGATATTCACACCCATGGCGCGAAATGCACGCAAGGTATTCAAACTGTCTTCACCCTGCAAAAATCCGCTGACATGAGTGACGCCTTCGGCCAGCGATCCAAACATGATGGAACGGTGTGAAATGGATTTGTCACCGGGCACACGGAATTTTCCGTGAAGTTTTCCGCCGGGTTGCACAATAAAATCGAGTTGGGTCATAAATAGGACTAAGGTTAAAAATTAAAGGTTAAAGTACAAAGGTCAGCGCAAAGACAGGCTTTTCCTTTGCACTTTAAGTTTTAAACTTTGTACTGTTTTTACATTGAAAAATCATCACGCGCTTTTTTGGCGCGCGCAAAAATATCGTATAACTGTTTGCCGTCCTCGGCTTCTACTGCCAGCCTTACTTCATCTACTTCGTTCTGGAAACGTTGCATCATGGCAAGAACCGCATCGCGATTATGCAAACAGATATCCCGCCACATTGTGGGATCACTGGATGCAATGCGCGTGAAATCCCTGAAACCGCCAGCTGCAAATTTGAAAATTTCATCCACGTCATCCAGCCTGTTTAAACAATCCACCAGACTGAAAGCCAGAATGTGCGGCAAATGGCTGGTGCCTGCCAGCACCAGATCATGATGACGCGCTCCCATTTCATCCACTTCCGCACCGGCAGCCTGCCACATGGCGCGTACTTTTTTGACGTCATCAGCAGAATTGGATTCAAGCGGTGTCAGAATCACGCGCCGGCGCTGGAAGAGCGAATCGAATGCCGCTTCAACGCCAGACTGCTCCGTTCCCGCAATAGGATGACCTGGAACAAACTGGTTAATTTTGATACCAAATGCTTTTTGCGCATCATCAATTACACACATTTTTGCGCTGCCCGCATCGGTAATAATGGTATGCGGATGCAAGGCCGGTGCAATCTGTTCAAACACTTCTTTCATGGCGCCTAAAGGCACCGCAACAAAAACCATATCAGCCTGTTGCACGGCCCTGGCATAATCGGTTTCTGCACGATCAATCACTCCCAGACTTAATGCTCTTTCCAGACGTTCCCTGTTACGGCCAGCACCAATCACTTCGCGACAGATACCGGCTTTTTTGAGCGCCAGTGCCAGCGAACCGCCAATCAGGCCTACGCCGATAATGCACAACCGGTTGATCATCGTGGCCGGCTACCTGTCAGCACTTTTTCCAGCGCTTCAAGACAACGTTCATTCTGTTCGCGACTGCCAACAGTTATTCGCAAATGTTGCTTCAGATTGTAATTAGCCAATGGTCGAACAATTACACCTTCACGCAGCATGGCGTCATACACTGGTGCCGCATCACGACCCAGATCAACCGTAATGAAATTGCCGATACTGGTAATAAACTGCAAACCAAGATGTTTGAAGCCATCGGCCAGCAAATTCAAACCGACAGTATTCATTTGCACGCTGCGACCAATGTGTCCGAGATCATCCAGCGCAGCCAGGGCGGCTGCCTGGGCTGGCAAACTGGTATTGAATGGCTGGCGCACACGATTCAGTACATCTGCCACATCGGGATGCGATATGGCATAACCGATACGCAATCCGGCGAGGCCATAAATTTTTGAGAAGGTTCGCGTTACAATCAAATTGGAATATTTTTGTACCCACTGATCTGTTTTTGGCTGCAAATCATCCGGCATGTATTCGTAATAGGCTTCATCCAGCACTACCAGTACATTTTGATCCACATCTTTAATGAACGATTCCAGTTCATCCGCATCCAGCCAGGTGCCGGTAGGATTATTCGGATTGGCAATAAACACCAGACGTGTTGCGTTATTGATCTTGCCGGCCATGGCTTTGAGATCATGACCATAAGGCATGGTGAGATGATCTTTGGGCAAGGCAGCCGCCACCTGATGTTCCGCACCAATAGCCTGCGTCACAATGGGATACACCGCAAACGCATATTCGGAATACACCGCACCATTGCAGGATGCCAAAAATGAACGTGCAATAATTTCCAGCACATCATTCGAACCATTGCCCAACGTAATGCATCGCGCATCGACACCATGTTTTTCAGCCAGCGCCTGCACCAGTTTATGGCCACTGCCATCCGGATAATGATGAATATCGGTTAATACAGCCTGTGCCGCAGTCAATGCCTTGGGACTTGGTCCCAACGGATTTTCATTGGATGCCAATTTGATGGAATTTTTAATGCCCAGCTCACGTTCCAGTTCATCAATCGGCTTGCCTGGAATATAAGGTTTGAGATTTTGTACGCCGGGAACCGCCAGTTTTTTAAAATTATTCATATAGTTTTTCACTCTTAAACCATTCGGCATCACAGAACAGCGCGCGGATAAGAACCCAGTATTCTTACCATCGCCGTCTCATGTTCGACTTCTTTCAACGCCTCGGCCACCAGTTTGTCTTCCTGATGACCTTCAATATCAATAAAAAACACATATTCCCAAACGCCACGTCGTGACGGACGTGATTCGATTTTGCTCATGCCAATGCCACGATCGGCAAGCGGTTTCAACATGCGATGCAAGGCACCGGGTTTGTTACTCGTCACCACCAGCAGCGATGTTTTGTCCTTGCCACTGGGTGACACGGCGTTTTTACCAATGACGATAAAACGTGTGGTATTTTCCGGCTCATCTTCGATATTGGCTGCCAGAACTGGCAATTGATAGATTTCTGCTGCCATGCGCCCGGCAATAGCGGCGGCTCCCGGTTCAGATTTACTCAAGCGTACTGCTTCAGCATTACTGCTCACCGCGTATTGCTCAACGCCCGGTAAATTCTGTTCCAGCCAGCGACGGCACTGCGCCAGGGATTGCTGATGCGAAAACAGTTTTTTGATATCACACAGATTCTTTTCATTACTGATCAGGTTATGCTGGATGCGTAATTCCACTTCACCGCAAATCAGCAACGATGAATGCGTCAACAAATCCAGTGTGTGCGCAATCACTCCTTCGGTCGAATTCTCAATCGGGACCACACCAAACTGCGCCTGACCGGATTCCACAGTGCGAAATATTTCTTCGATATTGCGCACCGGAGTTTCTTCAATCGAACCGCCGAAGTGTTTCAGCGTAGCTACATGATTGTAAGTGCCGGCAGGCCCCAAAAATGCAACTTTCAATGGCCGTTCCAGCGCCAGACAGGCTGACATGATTTCACGAAACAGTCGCGCCATTTCCCTGCTGGCCAGCGGCCCGGTATTGCGTGCCTCAATATTGCGCAGGATTTGCGCTTCGCGTTCGGCACGATAAAAATTCCCGGATTCACCCGACTGAACCTTGATCGCTGCAACCTGCTGTGCACAACGCGCACGCTCGTTAATCAGAGACTGGATTTGAATATCCAGTTCATCAATCTTTTCGCGTATCGCTTTTAGTTGTGACTGTTCGTTTTTCATCGGTTTTTTTAAAGTAGCAAGGTTCAAGTTGCAAGCAAGATCTTTTCCTTGCCACCTGTACCTTGCTGCTTGCAACTCTTCTAAATTACACGCACGTTGAGTACACCGGCAATCGCCTTGATTCGATCAATAGTCTGCTGTTTGGGTTGTGAATCAAGATCAATCAGGGTGTAGGCCAGCTGGCCTTTGGATTCATTGCTCATATGCAAAATATTGCCTTCGGCCTGGCCAATGACATGTGAAATCTGACCAATCATGTCCGGCTGGTTACTGTTGGCAATGGCCAGGCGGCAGGCACCATCACGCGCCATGCGGATATTTGGAAAATTGACCGAATTGGTGATGTTGCCGTTTTCCAGAAAATCACGCAGCTGATCTGCAATCATGATGGCGCAATTTTCTTCGGCTTCATTGGTGGAGGCGCCAAGATGCGGCAAAGTGATCACGCCTTTTTTACCCAGCAATAAATTGGATGGAAAATCAGTGACAAACGCATGTACCTTGCCCGACTCAATGGCTGCCAGCACGGCCGCATCGTCCACAATGCCTTCACGCGCAAAATTCAGAATCACCGCGCCATCTTTCATGGTCGCCAGACGTTTGGCATTCGCCAGATTTCTGGTGGATTCAACCAGTGGCACATGAAACGTTACAAAATCCGATTGTTTGAATAACTCATCGGCACTATCCATGTGCTCAACATTGGATGACAGTTTCCACGCGCTTTGCACCGTAATGGTCGGATCAAACCCAATGACGCGCATGCCCAGCGCAGTCGCCACATTCGCCACCTGCACACCAATTGCGCCCAAACCAATCACACCCAGCGTGCGGCCTGGCAATTCAGAACCGACAAATTTTTTTTTGCCTTCTTCCACAGCTTTCGACATTTCAGCATCGGTTCCGGAAAGTGCGGTGGTGTATTGCCAGGCTTGAGTCAAATTGCGGCAGGCCATCAGCATGCCGGCAATCACCAGTTCCTTTACAGCATTGGCATTCGCGCCCGGCGCATTGAAAACAACAATGCCGCGCTTCGACATTTCATCTACCGGAATATTGTTTACACCGGCACCGGCACGGCCAATGGCTTTTACCGAATCAGCAACCGGTTCAGCGTGCATTTTGAATGAACGCAACATGATGGCATCGGGTGCGGCAGCAGCGGGATCAACAACGTACTGACTGGACGGAAAACGACTCAGACCCTTGTTGGAAATGGCGTTATAGGTTTTGATAGTGAACATTTTTTGCCTTTTAAATTTTTTATCGCAGAGACACAAAGACGAAGAGTGAATTATTTATCTGGATTCATTAAATAAAAACTCGGCGTCTCTGTGCCTCTGTGTCGAAATAAAATCAACCGTTTTTCTTCTCGAACTCTTTCATGTAAGCAATCAGCGCATCCACACCCGCTTCTGGCATGGCGTTGTAAATACTGGCGCGCATACCGCCTACAGAACGATGGCCTTTTAATGTACTCAGTCCGGCTTTTTCGGCACCGGCCAAAAATGCCTTGTCGAGTTCAGCGTTGGCAAGAATGAACGGCACGTTCATCCAGGAACGGCAGGATTTCTCAACCGGATTGGAATAAAACGATGAGCCATCAATTGCCGCATAAAGTTTTTCAGCCTTGCGTTTGTTGATCGCCGCCATACCCTGCAATCCACCCAGTTTTTTGATCCACTTGAACACGAGGCCAGCGAAATACCAGCCATAAGTTGGCGGCGTGTTGTACATCGAGCCTTCGGCGGCGTGGGTTTTGTAATCCAGCATCACCGGTGTGTTATCCATGGCTTTACCAATCAAATCCTCACGGATAATTACCAGTGTCAAACCGGCTGGACCGATGTTCTTTTGTGCACCAGCGTAAATCACGCCGAACTTTGAGACATCCACCGGACGCGACAAAATGGTGGAAGACATATCCGCAACCAGCGGTACATTGGTTTGCGGAATATAAGGGAACTCGACGCCAACAATGGTTTCATTCGGGGTGTAATGCAAATAGGCCGCATCCGTTGAGGTTGGCAAGGAAGATTGCGCCGGTACCGTGGTGTATTTCGAATCCTTGGTACTGGCGATAACGCGCACATCACCGTAGCGCTTGGCTTCGGCAATCGCTTTTTCTGACCACTGACCGGTCTGGATAAAGTCCGCTTTTTTATTGGTGGCCAGAAGGTTCAACGGCAGCATGGCAAATTGCAAACTGGCACCGCCTTGCAGGAACAGCACTTTGTAATTGGCCGGAACCGCCATGATTTCGCGCAGGTCAGCTTCCGCCTGCTCGGCAATCGACATGAAATATTTGTCGCGGTGCGACATTTCCATCACCGACATGCCACTGTTTTGCCAGTCCAGCATTTCGGCCTGCGCCTGTTTCAACACTTCTTCCGGCAGCACAGCAGGGCCGGCACTGAAATTATAAACTCGACTCATTTTTTATCCTCATGTTCTACTTTAACTTGTTTTAATATGGTTTCTTAAGTTACTGGTGTAATGTGTTTTTTAATGAGAAGTAGCAAGTGACAAGTAGCAGGTTGCAAGGAAAAGCTATTACTTGCAACTTGCTACTTCGCCCTGGCTACTCTGATGCATCATCACCATCAATACACTCGACACGTTCAATCTCAACCAGCTTTTCACCTTCGCTCAAACGTATCAGCATCACACCCTGGGTGTTACGACCCATGTCACGCACTTCGTCCACCGAGGTGCGTACCAGTGTGCCACCATTGGAAATGAGCATGATTTCATCGCCCGCTTTCACCTGCACGGCGCCAATCACTGCACCGTTGCGTTCCGAAGTCTGGATCGAAATCACGCCCTGGGTACCACGTCCCTTGCAGGGATAATCACTGGAAACAGTACGTTTGCCATAACCGTTTTCAGTAGCGGTGAGAATGGACGCTTCATCATCCACCACAATCAAACCGATAACTTTATGGTTCTCACCCAATTTAATACCGCGCACACCAGCCGCCGTGCGGCCCATCGGACGCACAGCGCTTTCGGCAAAACGCACCGCCTTGCCTGCCGATGACAACAGCATGATGTCTTTGCTGCCATCGGTCAGCGCCACATCCACCAGCACATCCTCTTCACGCAAATCCACCGCAATAATGCCGGCAGTACGTGGCCGTGAGAAGTTCTCCAGCGAAGTTTTCTTCACCGTGCCGGAACTGGTGGCCATGAAAATATAATGCTTGTCGTCGTATTCGCGTATTGGCAACACGGCGTTGATGCGTTCACCCTGCTCCAGTGGCAATAAATTCACCAGCGGTTTGCCGCGTGATCCACGGCTGGCCATAGGCAACTCGTACACCTTGATCCAGTACGCCTTGCCGCGGCTGGAGAAACACAACAACGTGTCGTGCGTACTGGCAATAAACAGCTTGTCAATGAAATCTTCATCTTTCATGCGCGTGGCGGATTTGCCCTTGCCGCCGCGACGCTGGGTGGCGTAATCGGTGAGCGGTTGTGACTTGGCATAACCTTCGTGCGAAAACGTCACCAAAACATCTTCTTCGGTAATCAGGTCTTCCATGGACAGATCGAGCTGGCTGACAATAATTTCGCTGCGGCGTTTGTCACCGTAGTTGTCGCGTATGGCAATCAACTCATTGCGAATCACTTCCAGCAGTTTTTCCGGGCTGGATAAAATCTCCAGCAGTTGCAAAATAAGCTCCAGTATTTCCCTGAACTCGGTGACGATTTTATCCTGCTCAAGACCGGTCAAACGGTGCAGGCGCAATTCCAGAATTGCCTGCGCCTGCTCTTCTGACAAATGATAACCATCGGCTTTCAGACCAAAGTGCGCCAGCAAGCTTTCCGGTCGCGAGACTTCAGCACCGGCGCGTGCCAGCATGTCGGTGACGGCACCCGGTTGCCAGACAGTGGCCACCAGTTGTTCTTTCGCTTCCGCCGGACTGGGTGAACGCTTGATGAGTGCTATAACTTCGTCAATGTTGGCCAGCGCAACTGCGAGACCTTCCAGAATGTGGCCGCGTTCACGCGCCTTGCGCAGTTCAAAAATAGTCCGGCGGGTCACCACTTCGCGGCGATGCCGCACAAAGGCTTCAAGTATCTGTTTCAGATTCAGCAACCGCGGCTGGCCATCTACCAGCGCCACCATGTTGATACCAAACACGGTCTGCATGGAAGTTTGCTGATACAGATTATTCAGCACCACTTCACCGACTTCGCCGCGGCGCAATTCAATCACGATGCGCATGCCGTCCTTGTCAGACTCATCGCGGATTTCGGTAATGCCTTCGATTTTCTTTTCTTTCACCAGCTCGGCAATGCGTTCGATCAGCTTTGCCTTGTTTACCTGATAGGGCAGCTCATGCACCAGAATGGTTTGCTTGCCCTGCCTGTTTTCCTCAACTACTTCAGCCCGCGCACGCATGTACATGCGGCCACGGCCCGTACGATAGGCTTCGCGGATACCCTTGACGCCATTGATGATGGCCGCCGTCGGCAAATCCGGCCCCGGCAAATGATCCATCAGGGTTTCGATCGAAATTGCCGGATCATCAATCAGAGCCAGACAGGCATTCACCACTTCAGTGAGATTATGCGGCGGGATATTGGTCGCCATGCCGACGGCAATACCGGCCGAGCCGTTAACCAGCAGGTTGGGAATGCGCGCCGGGAATACTGTGGGTTCTTTTTCGGAGCCGTCGTAGTTGGCATCCCAATCCACGGTTTCCTTGTCCAGGTCATGCAGCATCTCATGGGCGATTTTCGCCATGCGCACTTCGGTATAACGCATCGCCGCCGGGGAGTCACCGTCCACTGAACCAAAGTTACCCTGACCATCCACCAGCATGTAACGCATGGAAAACGGCTGCGCCATGCGCACCATGGTGTCGTATACCGCAGTATCACCGTGGGGGTGGTATTTACCGATCACGTCACCGACGATACGGGCAGATTTCTTGTAAGCCTTGTTCCAGTCGTTACCGAGCTCGCTCATGGCGTAGAGCACACGGCGATGCACCGGTTTCAGACCATCTCGCACATCCGGCAAGGCACGTCCCACAATCACGCTCATGGCGTAATCGAGGTAGGACTGGCGCATTTCATCTTCTAGATTGACTGGAAATATTTCTTTGGCAAATTCAGCCATAGGGGTGTGTTATCCGTTGTTTATTTTAATGTCGCAAAGCGACACTCGCTTACCCTCTCCCCCTCGCGGGAGAGGGGGAACCATGGGCGTGAGCCCATGGTGGAAGAGGGAAACGAACTTGTTCGTTAAGTGCCCGGCAGCCCGTTTTCTATGTGTGATTTGGGGCATGCATGAAAGGGCAAAATACTAACATGAATCAGTGGTTAACACGAAGCTAAAGGCGGGGTAAAACGGTGGGGACAGGACTAGTCGTCAACCAGCCCGGCAGCGGTGCGGATATGACTGGAAATGGCTTCCCTGGCTTGCAGCACAAACGGCTCAAAACTGTGACCCTGACGCAGGCAGTAACCCACCCACTTGTAGAGAAAACGGTTCAGCCGCCACTTCTCCAGCAAGGCATCGGCCGGCAGGTCATCCAGAATCAACCGGCCATGGTGCAAATGCCCCGCCATCACCTCGGCCAGGCGAGCATCGTGGTAGATGCGAATCTTGAGGTTCGGCTCCATCTGCAAGCCATGCTCGCCGGGAAAGCAGTAACTGAGATACAGGGTGCTGGTATAGCGGCTGCGCTCGGTGATTTTGAGATACAGATCCAGATGCCCGGCTGCACGAGAAATCACCGCCTCATCCAGTGCAAACAAATCCGGTATCAGTTTGCGCAGGCGAATAAAATTGCTCTCATACAAATCCATGAGGCTGACAAAACCGCGCGGCGCCACATCTTCACAACCGTAATTTGCATTCTGTTTCATGGAGGAAGTGTAGCAGCTGATATTTGCCGGAAGACCATAAATAAATAATTCAGCCCGATGATAAATCCCGTGAACCTGTTTACTTATGCGTCAACCGGAATTGACGTAAAAACTATCGCAAATCAATATTCAGCACTGCCAATCGCCTTGCGGGTAATAATCAGCAAGTCACCCAGATTAAACACACCATCAGGTGATGGCACACCATTAACCAGCGGCGCAACATCACCTC
>JAUPMA010000063.1 GCA_030836935.1 Pseudomonadota bacterium
TCTTCCGATCTGTTGCAGCATGAACCGTTGTCATCAAACCGCGCTTGATGCCCCACTTGTCGTTCAATACCTTGGCAACAGGCGCCAGGCAGTTGGTGGTGCAAGAAGCCGCAGAAACAATTGCTTCGCCTTTGTATGCATTGTGATTAACGCCGTAAACAAACATCGGGGTTTTGTCTTTGCACGGTGCAGACATAACCACTTTCTTGGCGCCTGCCTTGATGTGAGCCTGGCAGCTTTCTTCAGTGAGGAAGAAACCGGTGCAATCAATAACGATATCCGCGCCAACATCACCCCATTTCAGGTTGCTTGGATCTTTTTCTGCAGTCAGACGAATTTTCTTGCCGTTAACAATCATCGCGCCTTTCTCGGAAGAAACTTCACCCTTGAAACGGCCGTGAACGGAATCGTACTTCAGCATGTATGCCAGGTAGTCAGCATCGAGCAGGTCATTGATACCTACGATTTCAACATCTTTGAATTCGTTGTATACAGCGCGGAACACCATACGGCCAATACGACCGAAACCGTTAATACCGATTTTAATTGCCATTTTTTTGTCTCCTAAGGAACGTTAAATAAATTCTGTTTTAGCTAAAAAAGTATCAGCCCAATACGCGCTTGACGGCCGCTTCAACGTTTTCAACTGTGAAGCCGAATTCCTTGAACAACAAGCCGGCCGGTGCAGATTCGCCGAAGCGATCAATGCCAACTACCGCGCCATTGGCGCCAACATATTTCCACCAGCCATCGGTCACAGCGGCTTCAACAGCCACGCGCTTGGTAACGGCTTTAGGCAATACGGATTCCTTGTACGCTGCATCTTGCGCATCAAACAAATTGGTTGAAGGCATGGACACTACACGAATCTTCTTGCCGCTGAGTTTTTCAGCTGCACCCATGGCCAGCGCCACTTCCGAACCGGTAGCGATGATGATGGCGTCCGGTGTGCCGGCGCAATCTTTCAGGATGTAACCACCCTTGGTGATATTGGCAATCTGCGCATCAGTACGAGCCTGGTGCGGCAGATTCTGACGGCTGAAGATCAGGCAGGAAGGACCTTTCTTGCGTTCAAGAGCCTGCTGCCATGCCACTGCAGATTCAACCGCATCACAAGGACGCCATACGGCCATGTTGGGAATCAAACGCATGGTCGGAATCTGTTCAACCGGTTGATGAGTCGGGCCGTCTTCACCCAGACCGATGGAGTCATGGGTATAAACAAAAATGCTGCGGACTTTCATCAGTGCAGCCATGCGGAGCGCATTACGTGCATATTCCGAGAACATCAGAAAGGTGGCACCGAACGGAATCAGACCACCGTGCAGCGCAATACCGTTCATGATCGCGGACATACCGAATTCGCGCACGCCATAACGCACATAGTTGGGCACTTCGTTGGCATCCATCGGCTTGTAACCGGACCATTCGGTCAGGTTGGAGCAACCCAGATCCGCCGAGCCGCCAAACAATTCAGGCAACATCGGTGAGTAGGCTTCGATACAAGCCAGAGACGCCTGGCGGGTAGCCGGACTCTTGGCATCGGCATTCACCTTGGCAATGTAATCCGCCGATTTCTTCGCCCAGTCTTTCGGCAGATCGCCCTTCATGCGGCGTTCCAGTTCGGCCGCCAGTTCCGGATAATCTTTCTTGTAGGCGGCGAATTTGTCATTCCAGGTCTTTTCAGCCTTGGCACCTTTATCTTTGGCATTCCAGCCGGCATAGGTAGTGGCCGGCACTTCAAATGCAGCATGATCCCAACCCAAAGCCGCCTTGGTGAGATTGATTTCTTCCTGACCCAGCGGTGCGCCGTGGCAGGCATGTGAGCCAGCCTTGTTGGGTGAACCGAAACCGATAGTGGTTTTGCAGCAAATCAGCGTCGGCTTGTCAGTCATCGCCTTGGCCAGTTTGATGGCTTTCTGGATCGCTTCGGGATCATGACCATCCACGTTCGGCACTACATGCCAGCCGTAAGCCTCAAAACGCGCCGGGGTGTTATCGGTAAACCAGCCTTCAACGTGACCATCAATGGAAATGCCGTTGTCATCCCAGAATGCGATCAGCTTGCCCAGACCCAGCGTACCGGCCAGTGAGCAGGCTTCGTGCGAAATGCCTTCCATCAGACAGCCGTCACCCATGAACACATAGGTGTGGTGATCAATGATGTGATGACCCTTCTGGTTAAACTGGCCAGCCAGCGCCTTTTCGGCAATCGCCATGCCCACGGCATTGGTGATGCCCTGACCCAGCGGGCCAGTGGTGGTTTCAACGCCCGGCGTATAACCGTATTCAGGATGACCCGGAGTTTTTGAATGCAACTGACGGAAATTTTTCAGGTCTTCAATCGACAGATCGTAACCGGTCAGGTGCAACAGGGAATAAATCAGCATGGAACCATGACCGTTGGACAACACAAAACGGTCACGGTCGTACCAGCCGGGATTGGCCGGATTGTGCTTCATGTGATCGTTCCACAATACTTCAGCAATATCAGCCATACCCATCGGCGCACCCGGGTGACCGGAATTAGCCTTCTGAACGGCATCCATACTCAGGGCACGGATGGCATTGGCAAGCTCTCTGCGTGAAGCCATAGTTTTTTTCTCCAAATCAAGGTTTAAATTTCACCCCGCCCGGCCTGGTGGCTGGTACGCGATGCAGCGTTAATCATGTGTTCTGCCTTACCCGCGCAGAACCGGAAAAATCTGGGCAAAAGGAAAATTGCATCGGCTTTTGCATGGACAGGAAATCCGGCAACGAAATTACCTGCCCCCAATCAAAGGGGCGCCATTTTCCCTTACTTGTCCCGTTTCAGCAACCATACGCATCCGGTTCCGCCGCCCGGCCAACCACCGGCTCCCGCCCGAACCGCCCGCAGGGCTTGCGGCATTCCCTCGACAGCAGACTGGAAAATCAACA
>JAUPMA010000064.1 GCA_030836935.1 Pseudomonadota bacterium
CATTTTCTTTCCTTATTCATGTTGGCTTAATGTGGATATTTCATCAAAATCGGTAGTTCCTATTCCCTGAAAATTTTTCAGATCCTGAAAATCCCTGTTTCGCCTGAACGGCGAGTCACTTCTTTTGCTTGCACAAAAGAAGTAACCAAGAAAATGCACCCCGGCCGCGTCGGCCCCGGAAAAGCACCGGGGCTGCCCACGAAAAGCGCGTCTTGCTTCAAGGCCGCATGGATGCGCCATCCTGGCTTATCCATGCTGAAATGCACATCCATGTGCATTTCGCCTTGGCAAGTCACTCTTTTCGTGGCGCCGCAAAAGGGGTCCAAAGCAAAAGCAACTCTGCAAGATTCTCTTATTCGGGTGACGTTTTATTACCCGGCATCCCGTTATTTTCTGCGCCATGAAAACAAACATTTGCGCTTTTATTTGCGTGCATTTGCGTTAAATCTTTTTTGGTGAAATATTCAGATTAGCCGGATGCCGGGGATTACACGCCATCCGCCGCAACAGACGCCGGTCGGGCCACAATACCCTGGCTGGCCAGATAATCTTCAAGACCGGCCTGGCTGACCAGCCCGATTTCCCCCGCCACCACCTCGCCAGCGGGATTGATAATGTAGGTGACCGGCAAGGCGGGAACCGGCCCCAGCGGTGTCTGCTTCACCGGCGCAGTACGCAACACCTGATAATTGATACCCGCTTCCCTGACAAAAGCCGTCAGCCGCGCCGTATCAATCACTTCAAAATTGATCCCCACTACCACTACATCCTGCGCCCTGAATTTTTCATGCAGGGCAATCAGGTCCGGCAATTCCTTGCGGCAGGTTACGCACCACGTTGCCCAGTAATTGACGATCACCCACTTGCCGCGATACTGGTCGAGGGACTGCATCCGGCCATGAATATCAGGCAGCGAGTAATCCACTGCCCTGGCCTGCATGCCGGTCAGGGCGAGCAGCGTGAACAGCAGGAATCCGGAAATTCTTTTCATAAGTCTTTACTCCGTATTTTCAGGCGGCAAAAACAGCTGCAGCAAGCCCGTAACCGCGGCTTGCTGCAGATGCACCACTTTTACAGAATCAATAAGGCAACATGTTGTAACTGATCTGTACGCCAGGATTCAGCGCCATACCGGAATTCACATCCAGTGCAGCCGCTACAACCTTCTGCAGATCGTTCATGATATTGCCGGGAATCGCCGCAAACGCGATTTTTTGCTCTTCCGTAATATCCGCAAACAGGGCGTTCAGCATGAAATGCGGGTCCAGATAACTGACCACCAGTGTCTCCGTGCTGCCGTTGCCGTCACGGTCGATGATCTGCACCGTCACTTCGCATGGCAGGGCATTCACGTGATGCAGGCCGGTGCTCATGGCCATCTTGGCGTACTTGGGTGAGCAGGCTTCGACCACATGATTGTTGCCAGGCAGCGTCATCGGTGTGGCACGGGCAGAACGCCAGCTTGAACCGGTGCTCAGGATGCTGTCCAGCGTGTTGCCGGCGGCGTCAATGATGGTGGGATGCACGCCTTCGGTAGCTGTGCCATGGATACTCATGGTGTTGATGATCGCCTGCGTTGCGGCCAGGGAATCAGCTGCCGTGAACGCCGCACCATCCACCTTGGTATATCCAACGTGCTTGTAGGGTGACTGATAGGGTGAATTGGCCACAACATCCACTACTTCCGCCATGCTCTTGTATTTCGGACCCAGCGCCTTGTCGGAAACCTTGGTCTTGTCATCGAACTCGTTCATGGCGTGCAGCACAACTGCGCGGATTTCTGACTTGACCTGCGGCGGCAGATCGGTAATCGCATCAGCGAAGGCCGGGTTCAGCATGTCAGCGCTGAACAGCACGTCGGTGAAGAACATGGAGAAAATGGCGTTCGGATCGAGCATGTCAACGTAAATATGCTCGTCATCGTTCCACACAGACACTTCGCAGGGCAGCGCCGGCGTGTGGCTGTAACCGTTAACGACCTTGCTGGTGCCCACGATGGGTGACACACCCAGCGCCTGCTTGGCATAGACCTCGTTGCAGAAATCCAGCACGCTGGCCTTCTTGGTGTTGGCGGCCGTCACTGTACCGGTGGCCAGGTAAGTCGAGTCGTTGGGATTGATCGGCTCGGGAGACGGGATTTCGATAATGGCCTTGAGGATTTCGGTATCGGTACAGGTCTGGGTCTTGCGGCAGGCCAGTGAAGTGCCGCCCAGAACCCAGTCTTCACCCTTGATGACGTTGGTGCCCAGTACCGTGGCATCATGACTGAGCGCCACATACCGTGCCAGCGCCAGTGCGGCGGCCTTGACCTTGGCATAGGTAGCTACATGATCAACCATGCCATACTGGTCACGAACCACCGGCAGTCTGGCTACACGGCTGAACGGCGTGATGGTGTCGAAGCCGTCGTTGCCGTAGGCATAGGCATAACCGTAACCTTCGGCCGAGCTGTCTGCTGGCATGCCCAGGCCCATGGCCAGACCCAGCACCGCGCTGCCTAACAGGGTTTTCTTGAACGTATTTTTTGTTGATTTCTTCATTTTTTTCCTCTCCACATTTACTTTGGTTTTGATCAGTTTGCACACGGATTTTGCAATCTCCGTTAGCCGCAAACTACGGGACGGGGCGGTGGCAAATCCAGTAATTTGTTCGTCAAAAGTCGTTGCTTTGCGGAAGGGAATTCAGGGCTGTTTTTTCAACAGCTTAGGCGGGGGCGAAACCGGATTTGTACGGAATTTGACGAAACACCCGGCACCGCCAGAAACCGGCCGGGCGGCAACCCCGGATCAGGCGCCGGAGAGTGACTGGCGGAATATTTCCAGTGCCTGCAGCAACTTGTCGCGATAGGGCGTGGCCAGGTGGCCGGTTTTTCTCAGCACGAACTCGGCGGTATCAATGACCCGTTGCCGGCGGGGATTGTCCGGGCAGGTATCGAGATGCAGGTACTTATCCAGCGTGCGCGTGGTGGGCGTGGATTTATCGATATACACCGGCCAGATTTTACTGGCCTCGGCCAGATCCAGCTAGCTCTTGCCCAGGTCATGCTGCCA
>JAUPMA010000065.1 GCA_030836935.1 Pseudomonadota bacterium
GGATGAGCAGGCCGCTGTTTCTGCATGGACAGGTTATCGCACATTCCAGGTCGAGCGCCGGACGGTTGAAGATGCGGCGCAATCGGTTTGCTCGTTTTATCTGGTGCCGGAAGACCGCAAGCCGTTGCCGGCATTTCTGCCCGGACAGTTTCTGACTTTTCGTTTTGACATACCCGCGGCGCAGGGCACAGAACAAATTGTTCGTTGCTATTCACTGTCGGATGCGCCGCGCGCGGATTCTTACCGTATTTCTGTCAAGCGCGTAGCGCCGCCGGCCGGCAGTGACTTTCCGCCGGGTATTTCCTCCGCTTTTCTTCATGATCATGTTGCGGTCGGCAGCCGCTTGCAGGTGCGCGCACCGGCCGGGCATTTTTATCTTGATCGCAGTTACGCGCCGGTAGTGCTGATTGCCGGCGGCATTGGCATTACGCCACTGCTGAGCATGCTGAACTGGAGTCTGGCTGAGCAGCCGGGGCGTGAAATCTGGCTGTTTTATGCGGTGCGTAATGGCCGTGAACTGGTGATGAAATCGCATCTCGAGTCCCTGGCCGTTGCGCAGCCGGATTTTCATCTGCATTTTTGTTTCAGTGATCCGCTGGCGGATGAGGAAGCCGGACGTGATTTTCAGCATCGCGGCCGCGCAGATGTAAATCGGTTGCGCATGCAATTGCCGCTCAAGCCGTATCATTTTTATATTTGCGGGCCGACGCCGATGATGCAAAGCCTGGTGCAGGGGCTGGATGAATGGGGTGTGCCGGAGGCGCATATTCATTTCGAGGCATTTGGTCCGGCGTCAATCAAACGCAAGCGCGTCGCAACCCTGTCGCCGCCTGCGGATGCGGCAGTTTCAGGCGGTATCGTGGTGACATTCGCCCGGTCGGGCAAACAGCTGGCGTGGCAGCCGTCTGCGGGCAATCTGCTCGAACTGGCCGAGACTAATGGCATTGCGGTTAATTGTGGTTGCCGGGCCGGCGGTTGCGGCAGTTGCCAGACCACCATTCAGTCCGGCGAGGTGGCTTACAACCAGCCGCCGGATTACGATCCCGAACCAGGTACTTGCCTGCTCTGTGTAAGCATTCCGAAAACCAGCGTGACCCTGGAGGCTTGATGACAACTTCGCTCTGGCGCCAGCATGTTTTGCCGTTCACCTTGCTGCTGGGTTTACTGGCTGTAGCAACCCTGCTGGGCGATTATGTGCTGCACCGGCTGAACCTGGTGTGGGTGGGCCGTTATCTGGGTATTCCCGGCACGTTGCTGATTATTGTTTCGCTGGTTTATTCGCTGCGCAAACGTAAAGTCATTGCCGCCGGCAATCCAAAATCCCTGCTGAATCTGCATGAGACGGGCGCCTGGCTGGGATCGCTGATGGTGCTGCTGCATGCGGGCATTCATTTCAATGCGATTCTGCCCTGGCTGGCTACGATTGCCATGGGCGTAAATGTGATCAGCGGCATGGTGGGAAAAATATTGCTGGATCGTTCGCGCCGCCATGTGCAGGGTCAGCGTGAACATTTCCAGTTGCGCGGCATGTCGCGGCCGGAAGTGGAACAGTCCGTGTTCTGGGATGCGGTGATGCTGGATGTGATGACCAAATGGCGCAAGGTGCATATCCCGATCTTCATCGTGTTCGCGGTGTTATCGCTGGGCCACATCATCAGTATTTTTCTGTTCTGGGGCTGGATATGAACCGCCTTGTAAAAATCATTCTGGCTGCAAATTTGATTGCCATTGCACTGCTGGTGTTTGTGTATCCGCATTTGATGGTGAGTCCGGGGAAACTGATTCCCGGCCACAGGCATCTGGAAGCGGATTGTTTTGCCTGTCATGCGGCATTTACCGGAGCCGATTCAAAACGCTGCGTTGCCTGCCACAAACCGGATGAAATTGGCCGGCTGACTACAAAAGGTTTGCCGATTGAAAAACCGCTCACTTCAACGCCATTTCACCAGAAACTGATCAGTGAGGATTGCGTGGCCTGTCATAGCGATCATGCCGGTGTGAAACGTTTCCGGCAGACGGGCATGTTCAATCACGGTTTATTGAACACAAAAATGCGCGAACAATGCCAGGGCTGCCACAAATCTCCAGCCGATGCGCTGCACAAACAGATTACCGGCAACTGCAGCCGGTGCCACAGCCAGGAGCAATGGACGCCGGCGACATTCGATCACAACAAGTATTTTGAGCTTGATCGCGACCACAATGCGCGCTGCGTAACCTGCCACGAACGCAACGATTACAGCCGCTACACCTGTTACGGTTGTCACGAGCATTCACCCATGAGTATTCGCCGCGAACATATTGAGGAAGGCGTGCGCAATTTCGATAATTGCGTCAAGTGCCACCGCAATGCCAATGAAGATGATATTCGTGGTGATTACGGCGAACATGAAAGGGAAGACGATGATTGAAACCGGTTTTGCCAGTAATGCGGATCATTCAAAAAAGATGAAAGCAAAATATCCGGGCAATAAAAAACCCTGTCGCGAGACAGGGTTCAAGAGGTGAAAAACATTTTTGTTTATTTTTTTGTTCGTGCAAAGCCGGCCAGTGCCAGCAGTCCGGTTCCCATCAGCCAGATGGCGGCGGGGGCCGGAACCGCTGTGATGGTGGCATATATTTCAGCGGTTGTTCGCATGCCTTCACCAAGCTCGGCCACGGTTTCAAAGTTTTCACCACCGTCACGCGAAAAGCCGTTGAACGTCAGCAGATACGGCGAACCATCCAGCAAGAAGGAAATGCTGGCAGGTGTGCTGATGATTTCGGCTGTGTCAAACGGATTGGATGGGCCATTCAGTGTGTTGTTGATTCTGATCCGGTATTCGGCAGGCGCCAGTGACAGGCCATCAACATTGATTGCCATTTGAAAATCAATGTTGACAATGCCACCCGAGAGTATGGTTTCCTCGTTGGTGTAGGTAAACAAACCCATGGAGAATGCTGTACCCAGCGGTACCTCAGCGGCCGGGTCGCCGCCGACGCTGCCGGCGCCGTTAAACCAGAAATGGCTCTGGATGATTGTGTGTGTACTTAAGCTTTGTCCGACATCGATGCCCCAGCCGTAGTAGGCAAGTGAATTGGTTGTCGAATATTTTGAAACATTCGCGGGCATGGGACTGAGGCCGGTGCTGGCATCGTCCTGGTTTATATCGATATCAAACAGATACCCGGTTGATGTCGGATCATTGAAGGATCCGATAGTGGTTACGGTAACGGCCTGGGCTGTTGGAGCACTGAATGCTGAAACTGCCAGGAGGCCATACAGTAATGATTTACGAGGGGGGTATATCATTTAAATCTCCTGTCCTTTTGTTAGTTGGCACCCTGTTCAGGCAACATTTGTGCCGTAAATATAAACAATTGAAATTAAAGAAAATTTTTCTCTGCTCTGCCGCGTTCGGGTTAGATATGTAAAGTATCCTGACAAAATGACTGAAAAATCCGTAAATCGCAGTCATTTTCTGGCCAATATTTTCAGGAAATAGCCTGTAACCGCAGTGTCATGCAATTTTTCGTGTAAAAAATGCTGACAATATTAGTGATTGCTTAATCTTAGCGTTCCGGAATTTTTGATTTTTCAGGCCGTCACCTGTTGCATGAATAACAATAAAGCCAATGCATAATTTCATTGATTTCTGTACGCTCCATTGCAGGAATTTTTTGTTTGTTGCGCCAGGCGTTTTTCCCTGACGCAGCGGGAGCCAAATGAAAATGTCTGAATTCAATGTTTATACCCCGGCGGAAATTGCCAGACAGGTCGAAAAAACCGGCGTGACAAAAGCCCGGCTGCCATGGCTGCCAATGATGATGCTGGGAATTCTGGCCGGTGCGTTTATCGGGCTGGGCGCGCTGTATTTTGTGCTGGTTATTTCCGATCCCGGTTCCGGTTTTGCCACAGCTCGCGTGCTGGGCGGCGCGGTGTTTTCCCTGGGACTCCTCCTGGTAATTGTCGCCGGAGCCGAGCTGTTCACCGGCAACAATCTGCTGGCAATTGCCTGGGTCGATCGCAAAATTACGACTCGTGAATTGCTGCGCAACTGGATCATTGTTTGTGCTGCCAATTTCATCGGTGCGTTCGGGCTGGCCTGCCTGGTTTACTGGTCGGGGCACGCCAAAATGAATAACGGGCTGGTGGCCGTGCAATACGTAAAAATTGCCGCGCTGAAAAGCGCCCTGTCTTTTTCCGATGCATTTTTTCTCGGCGTGCTGTGCAACATACTCGTGTGCCTGGCGGTGTGGATGGCGCTGGCTGGCCGTTCGGTAATCGACAAGGCTGTGGCCATTGTGTTTCCGGTTTCCGCATTTGTGGCAGCCGGTTTTGAACACAGCATTGCCAACATGTATCTGATTCCGATGGGCCTGTTTCTCAAGTCAGATGTTACCGCGCCAATAGCGCAGATTGACGCGCTGACCTGGGAAGGATTTCTGCACAACCTGATTCCGGTTATTGCCGGCAATCTGGTGGGCGGCAGTGTGCTGGTTGGTCTGGTGTATTTTGTAATTTACCGGCGTGCAATGCATGAGGGAGAAAATACATGAAACCTGTTTTGCGTCATCCGCAAGCCGCCGCATCCTTTTATCACTTGCAGTCATCATCCCTGCATCACGCCGGTTGTCAGGGGCTGGCATGTTTTGTTGCGCGCAAACGCAATACAAAATGCTGGCCGGCGGCGCTGGCACAGGAACCGCGGGTGTATTGTCTGGGCAAGTGTTACGGCGCACCGTCGAATACAGATGATGCGGTGCGGCCACTGATGGCCAGTTACGCGAGCGAAACAGTATTGCTGGGCAATTTGCTGCGCGGCGGCGTGCGTGAACTGGATGAGTACCGTGCGCAGGGTGGTTATCTCGCGCTGCATCAGGCATTGTGGCAACCGGCAGATGAGCTGGTGAAACAGGTTGAACAATCCGGTTTGCGCGGCCGTGGCGGAGCGGGATTTCCGGCAGGAAAAAAATGGGCATCGGTACGCGCGGCGCAGGCGGGTAAAAAATTCGTCGTGGCCAATGCCGACGAAGGCGATGCCGGCGCATTCAGTGATCGTTTTCTGCTGGAAGATGATCCGTTCAGGCTGATTGAAGCCATGACCATCGCGGGGTTTGCCGTGGGTGCGCAGCGCGGTTACATTTATTTGCGCAAGGAATATCCGCTGGCTTTGCCCATTCTGCAATCCGCGATTCAGGCGGCGCGCAGTGCAAACTTTCTCGGCGAAAAAATTCTGGGCAGCGGTTTTGATTTTGAAATTGAAATTGTAATTGGCCAGGGCAGTTATGTTTGCGGCGAAGAAACCGCATTGCTCAATTCAATTGAAAAACGGAGGCCGGAAGTGCGTATGCGGCCGCCGTGGATTTGTGCGCAAGGATTATTTGGTGCGCCGACGTTAATGCATAACGTGGAGACACTGGCCGCAGTGCCATGGATAGTAACGCACGGCGGCAAGGCTTATCAGCAACTCGGTTTTTCCCGCAGCCGCGGCACCAAACTGGTGTCGCTCAATTCACTGTTTCGCCGGCCAGGTTTGTACGAAGTGGAATTCGGTATCAGTCTGCGCAAAATTGTGGAAGACATCGGTGGCGGACTGGCGCAGGGAAAACTGAAAGGCGTGATTGTTGGCGGGCCGCTCGCCGGCATTGTGCCGCCGCAACTGCTGGATACGCCATTTGGCTATGAAGAATTGCATGCCATCGGTGCAGAAGTTGGACATGGCGGCATTATTGCGTTTGACGAGCAAACATCCATTGCGGAATTGATGGAGCAGGTATTTCGTTTCGGCGCGTTTGAATCCTGTGGCAAATGCACGCCCTGTCATTTTGGCAGTCCTGTTGTGGCGAATATGTTTGCGGCACTTAATCGTGGCGAAAAGCCGGACAAGACGGATGATGCACGCTGGCGCGACATAATTGAATCGCTGGCGCAAACCAGTTTTTGCGGCCATGGTCGCGGCCTTGCAGCCTTTGCGCAGAGCGCCGCACGCTATTACAGCGAGGAGTTGGCGGCATGCTTCAGGTAATCATCAACGGCCATAAACATTCCTTTGCTGACGGCCTCAGCATCATGCAGGCACTGGCGAGTATTGATGTGGATGTGCCGCATCTTTGTCACGATGAGCGATTAAAACCTTATGGCGGCTGCCGTTTGTGTGTGGTGGAAATCGAGGGCGAAGCGCGTCCGGTGTCATCCTGCAATACCGCGTTGCGCGATGGCATGAATATTCGCACCGACAGTGTTGCGCTGCAAAACCTGCGCAAAACCAATTTGCAATTAATGGCACAACATTATCCGGATGCGGCGGTGGCGGCAGAACCGGAGCGGCCGTTGCATCGTTATTTGCAGCAATACGGTGTAACAGCGCAGGGCGCAAATGAAAAAGACAACTGGCGCGATGATAGTCACCCGTATATTGCAGTGGATATGTCGCGCTGCATTTATTGCTATCGCTGCGTGCGCATTTGCGAGGAAGTGCAGGGCCAGTTTGTGTGGCAGGTGTTCCAGCGCGGCGAGCAGACGCACATCCGGCCACAAACCGGTAATAACTTGTTTGAAAGTGAATGCGTCAGTTGTGGCGCCTGTGTGGATACCTGTCCCAGCGGCGCGTTGGCGGATAAAACCGTGCAGCGCAATGGCACTGCTGAATGCTGGACTGAAACCACCTGCGTATATTGCGCCACCGGTTGCCAGATGAGCGTGGGTACGCGCGGCCAGAAAATTGTGCAAATCAGACCTGTGGTTAATGCGGCTGTAAATCACGGCCATCTTTGTGCCAAGGGCCGTTACGCTTTTGAATTTACCCATGCCGAAGATCGCGTTACCACACCCATGATCCGGCAAAACGGCGCATGGCAACCGGCAAGCTGGGATGAAGCGCTGGCATTCACCGCCAACAGGTTGCAGGAAATCGTGCAACGCGACGGGCCGGATGCCATTGGTGTTCTCGGCTCGGCCCGAGCCACCAATGAAGAAAATTTCCTGGCGCAGAAATTTGCGCGTGCCGTGCTGGGCACCAATAATGTTGATTGCTGCGCGCGGGTTTGTCACACGCCAACCGCAGCAGCAATGAAACGCATGCTCGGCACCGGCGCTGCCACCAACTGTTTCGACGATATTGAACAGGCAACATGCATCATGCTGGTTGGCTGCAATCCCACCGAAAATCATCCCATTGTCGGCGCACGCATCAAGCAGGCTGTACTGAATGGTGCCAGGTTAATTGTGATTGATCCGCGCCAGACTGAACTGGCGCGTTATGCCGATTTGCATTTGCGTGTCACGCCCGGACACAACATTCAATTGTTCAACGCACTGGCCTGCGCCATTCTGCAGGCGCAACTGGAAGATGCTGCGTTCATCCGCGAACGCGCAACAGATTTCGATGCGTTCCGTGAATTCGTGTTGCAGTACACGCCGGAATCCGTGGCGGCAGAATGTGGCGTTCCTGCCGCCATGATTCGTGACGCCGCGCGCCTGTATGCAGGCAGCAAACCCGCAATGTGTTTTCATGGCCTGGGCGTTACCGAACACACGCAGGGCACACAGGGCGTGATGGCATTAATCAATCTCGCACTGATCACCGGCAACATCGGCAAGGCCGGCAGCGGCATCAATCCATTGCGTGGCCAGAACAATGTGCAGGGCGCGGCGCACATGGGTTGCGATCCGGGAATTCTTGCCGGCTCGCAGAATATTCACGATGCGCGCGAAAAATTCGAAGCCGCGTGGCAATGCGCACTGCCCACGCAACACGGACTCAATCTGCTCGACATGATGGATGCTGCGCATGCAGGAAAACTCAAGGCGTTGTGGGCAATTGGTTACGATGTGCAGGACACCCTGGCGGACATGAACCGAACCGCCGGGGCATTGCACAAGCTGGAGCTGGTGATTGTTCAGGATTTATTCCTGAATGAAACCGCAAGAACAGTTGGCACTGTGTTTTTTCCGGCGGCATCCGTGTTCGAGCGTGACGGCACATTCATGAATTCCGATCGCCGTGTACAGCGTGTGTGCCGTGCCATCGAGCCGCCGGGCGAAGCCTGGCCGGACTGGCAAATTATTTGCGCACTCGCCGACACCATGGGCAAAGGCAATCTGTTCGATTACGCCGATGCCGAAGAAATCTGGAACGAAGTGCGGCAATTGTGGCCGCAAGGTGCAGGCCTGAGTTATTTGCGCCTCGCCAGCGAAAGCCTGCATTGGCCGTGTCTGGCTGAAAATCATCCGGGCACACCGGTGTTGCACCAGAACAGTTTTGTAATCGGCAAACAGGCCGCGCTGCAACGCATTGCATTTGAGCCCAGCCCGGAACAGCGCAATCAGGATTTTCCATTGCTGCTCATCACCGGCAGAAATATTTATCACTTCAATGCCGGCACCATGACCGGCCGCACGGATAACACGGTGCTGAGTGACAGTGATTATCTCGAAATATCCGCCGCTGATGCTGCATCGTTGCAATTGCAAAATGGCAACCGTGCAAAAATTACCAGCCGCCATGGCGAAATAATTTTACCGGTGCGCATTTCAGATCGCATGCAAACCGGACAACTGTTTACCACATTCCACTATGCGGCACTGAAGGTAAACCGCGTCACCTCGCCGTATCGCGACAACATGGTTAAAGCACCGGAATACAAGCGCACGGCGGTCAGGGTTGAGCGGTTGAAGTGATAATCTGCTGGCTGGTGAGGACATGATTCCGCCACTCCTCGGCAACTGCTCCTGCGTTGCGCTACCTCCTGCATCCATGCAGTCGTGCGCATCCTGCATTTGCGGCATTCGCACATCCATGTGCATTACGTAAATGGATCCTTTTGATTTGCAGTCTGCATGGGTTTGATTCGAGGTTAACGTATTAGCTGCACCATTTCAGCCGCGACAATTTTCAGGGGATAAGCTGATGACGAATAAAGCCGAATTCGATATCCAGAATATTTCCCTGGCCGGGCAGGGACAGCAGCGTATCGAATGGGCGTTGCAGGAAATGCCGGTGTTGCGTGCGCTGGCGCAACGTTTTGAAAAATCGCGTCCGTTGCAGGGCTTGCGGATAAGTGGTTGTCTGCACATTACGACTGAAACGGCGAATCTGGCGCGAGCACTCAAAACAGCCGGTGCGGATATTGTTTTATGCGCCAGCAATCCACTGAGTACGCAGGATGATGTGGCGGCAGCACTGGTCGAGTGTTATCAAATTCCGGTGCACGCGATTCGCGGTGAATCAACCGAAGTTTATTATCGGCACATCAATGCGGCGCTGGATCATCAGCCGGTAATCAC
>JAUPMA010000066.1 GCA_030836935.1 Pseudomonadota bacterium
ACTGGTATGTATTGATGAACACAAATTGCTGAAAGACATCGAACGTGTTTTGAAACGCGACGTAAAAAAAGTCGTGATTCCGGGATACGAACCGAATCCTGCCATCCGGGCAGAACCGATCCAGAATGGTCGTTCAAAAATGTCGCCTGCTGCGCATCGCTCTTCACAAAATGGTCAGCAATCACGCAGTAACGGCAACTCATCACGTGGCAACAGCCATGCACCTCGCGGTAACAGCAATGCACCGCGTGGCAACAGCAGCACATCACGTGGCGCACCGAGTCACGGTGGTGGTAGCCAGGGCAGACCGGCACAAAATAATCGCCGCCGCCAATCTTCACGTGCCGCCTGATAATTCAGTTTCAACTTTTCGTTGTTCACTCCGGCCCCGCATTGCGGGGTCTTTTTTTGTTCGCGGAAAACCGTGCGCGAATTTATTCCTGAATCAAAACCACAAAAAAGCCTCCATGAACGGAGGCTTTTTTATTTTTTCGAGCAATCTGCTTCAGTTTGTCTTGTGATAAGCCTCGAGCAAAATACTCTTGCCCTGCATGTCCGGTGGTTGCTGCAAACCCATCAGCTGTAACAATGTAGGCGCAACCGAACTCAAACCAGCACCGGTTGCCAGCCGCCAGTGCTGTTCATCAATAATCAAACAGGGCACCGGATAAATCGTATGTTGCGTATGCGGCTCGCCGGTTACCGGATCAACCATTTCATCGCAATTACCGTGGTCGGCTGTCAGCAATACGGAATAACCTTCCTCAACCGCCGTATCGAGTACGCGGCCCACTTCATGATCCATGGCTTCGACGGCGGCGATCACCGCATCGCGCACCGCCGTGTGACCAACCATATCGCCATTGGCAAAATTCACCACAATAAAACCGTACTCGTGTGAACGCAGTGCATTGATCACGGTATCGGCCACTTCCGGCGCGCTCATTTCCGGTTTCAGGTCGTAGGTCGGCACATTGGGCGAAGGAATGACGACACGTTCCTCGCCCGCCCATTTTTCCTCGCGGCCACCATTGAAGAAAAAAGTGACGTGCGCATATTTTTCGGTTTCGGCACAGTGAAACTGCTTGAAGCCGGCGCGGCTGACAACGGATGCGAGTGTGGTGCCCGGACGTTCTGGTGCAAACGCGATCGGCAATAAAAATTGCGGATCGTATTCGGTTAGACAGGTAACGGTTACCGGGTAGTAATCGCCGGTATCAAAACCGGAAAAATTCTGCTGGCTGAGTGCCGCCGCCAGTTGTCGCGGACGGTCATTGCGGAAATTGAAGAAGACTACATTATCGCCACGCTGCACCGGCTCGGCGCCGGGCAGTATGCAGGGCCGGATGAATTCATCCGTCTGGTTTCTGGCATAGGCCGCCTCAATGGCATAGCGCGCCGTATCGTGATGTTCGCCTTCCAGCTGCACCATGCCTTTCCAGGCCACTTCGGTGCGTTCCCAACGGTTATCGCGATCCATGGCGTAATAGCGGCCGCAAATGGTGGCAATGGCACCATCGGCTTCTTCCAGCGCCTTTTCGAGTTTTGATAAATAACCAATGGCGGCCATCGGCGGCGTGTCGCGGCCATCGGTAATCATGTGCACCAGAGGTCTGATTTTTTTCTCGGCACACAGATGAATCAGCGCCAGCAAATGATTGATGTGGCTGTGCACGCCACCATCGGACACCAGACCCACCAAGTGCAATGGCCGCTGATGGGCCGCCGATTCATTGATGGCCGCCGCAATGGCAGCATTGGTGGCAAATTCACCGGATTCGATGGCGTCGTCAATGCGCACCAGGTCCTGTTTCAGGATGGTGCCACAACCCAGCGTGAGATGCCCCACTTCGGAGTTACCCATCTGCCCCACCGGCAGGCCAACCGCCTTGCCGCAGGCATCAAGGGTGATGTGGGCATTTTTTGCAAAGTATTCGTCCAGCCGGGGGGTACGCGCTTCAGCTACGGCATTGTTGATGCGACTGGGGTTAACACCGAATCCGTCCAGAATAATAAGGAGTGCGGGGCGACGCGGAACGCTGCGCTTTTTAACCATGATGTTGCCTGAATTGACCGTGTTTTCTCTTGAGTTTGCGCGCGGCATTTTACACCAGACCCGACAGCAAAAGGGGAGGCGTATTGCAGAAAATAAGTATGTATTAACCTGGCAACACCCGATTGTGTTTTGGCCTGCATCCCGGAAAGCCGGTATCATTGCCCCCTCGATAACCGGCACGCGATACAGCTATGACCCAACCCATTACCCAGACTCCAACCCGCCACGACTGGACACTTGACGAAATCAACGCCTTGTTCGCCCTGCCGTTCAATGACCTGCTGTTTCAGGCGCACAGTCTTCACCGCCAGCACCACAATCCCAATGAAGTGCAAATCAGTTCCCTGCTGAGCATCAAAACTGGCGCCTGCCCGGAAGACTGCGGTTATTGCTCGCAGAGCGCGCATCACCATACCCGGATCGAAAAGGAACGGCTGCTGCCGCTGGACGAGGTGCTGGCTACCGCCCGCGCCGCCAGGGAAAAAGGTGTCAGCCGGTTTTGCATGGGCGCCGCCTGGCGCAATCCCACGGATACCAATCTGGAAAAAGTCATGGAAATGGTGCGCGGCGTAAAAGCCCTGGGCATGGAAACCTGTGTAACGCTCGGCATGCTCACCAAAGACCAGAGTGTGAAACTCAAACAGGCCGGACTGGATTATTACAACCACAACCTCGACACCTCACCAGAGTTTTATGGCAATGTGATTACCACGCGCACTTTTCAGGATCGCCTCGATACTTTGAATTACGTGCGCGATTGCGGCATTCAGGTATGCAGCGGCGGCATTCTCGGCATGGGCGAAACACCGCGTGACCGCAGCTCGCTGCTGCAACAGCTGGCCAACCTGCCCAAACACCCGGAAAGCGTGCCGATCAACATGCTGGTACGCATTGAAGGCACGCCGTTGCAGAATTCTGCCGGCCTCGACAATTTCGATTTCATTCGCAGCATTGCAGTCACCCGAATTTTGATGCCGCAATCGCAAGTGCGCTTATCCGCCGGCCGTCATGAAATGAATGATGAAATGCAGGCGCTGTGTTTCTTTGCCGGCGCCAACTCAATTTTTTACGGCGACAAATTGCTCACTACCGGAAATTGCGAAACCGATCATGATCACGCACTGTTTGCGCGATTGGGGATTTCGCCAGCGGCACATGAACATACGGATTTTCATGCCCGCGCCTGTTCGGGTTAATGCAAAAACCATATCCACCACAGAGGGCACAGAGCGCACAGAGGTTTTCCTGTTTTTATCTCTGTGCCCTCCGTGTCCTCTGTGGTGAAATTTTTACTGCTTTTCACAGCCACACTTTTCCATGAAAAATTTGCACGCACTGCTGCAACAGCGTCGCACTGAAGGTTTATACCGCAGCCGGCGCACGGTCGAATCGCCACAGGGCGCAGAAATTGTTGTTGATGGAAAAACACTGCTGAATTTTTGCAGCAATGATTATCTCGGTCTCGCCAATCATCCCGATATCAAAAAAGCCTTTATCGCCGGCGCCGAAAAATACGGCACCGGCAGCGGTGCGGCACATTTGATTTGCGGGCATTCCACCGCGCATCATGCACTGGAAGAAGAACTCGCGGAATTTTCCGGTTATCCGCGCGCCTTGTTGTTTTCTACCGGCTACATGGCCAATCTGGGTGTGGCTCAGGCGTTATGCGGTCGTGGTGACCGGGTATTTGAAGATCGCTTGAATCACGCTTCTTTATTGGATGCAGCCTTGCTGAGTGGCGCGCGCTTGCAGCGTTATCAGCACAATAATCCTGATGATTTGCAGCACAAATTAAGTGAAGCCGGCACGGGAGAAAAGCTGGTGATGACCGATGCCGTATTCAGCATGGATGGCGACATCGCGCCACTGCCGCAACTGGCAACAATCTGCCAGGCAGCGGATGCCTGGCTGATGATGGATGACGCCCATGGCATTGGTGTGCTTGGCAAGCATGGTTGCGGCAGTGCGCAGCATTTTGGACTCGGTTCCACCGATGTGCCTGTTTACATGGCAACTCTTGGCAAGGCATTGGGTACGGCAGGCGCATTCGTCGCCGGCAGCGATGACTTGATCGAATACCTCATTCAAAGTGCACGCACCTATGTGTACACCACCGCCATGCCGCCGGCACTGGCTGAAGCTGCGCGCGCCAGCTTGCGCATTGCGTGTGCAGCCGATGACCGACGCGAACATTTACAACAGCTTATCCGGCAATTCCGCGCGGGCGCACAACAACTGGGGCTGCAATTGATGGATTCAGCCACGGCCATTCAGCCGATCCTGGCGGGCGAAACTGCTGCGGCCACGCGCTGGAGTCAGCGCTTGCTCGAACAGGGCATACTGGTCAGCGCCATTCGCCCGCCCACCGTGCCCGCAGGCACGGCAAGATTGCGGATTACTTTTTCCGCCAACCACACCCGCGAACAGGTTAATCGTCTGCTGGATGCCTTAAATCAATTAACTTGATTTAAGGCAGTGCAAAGCACAAGGCTTAAAGTTTAAAGTAACAACTATGCATTCCTTTGCACCTTAACCTTTAAACTTTAATACTATATTTATGACCAACATTACTTTCGACCTCGACCTGATCAAACGCTACGACAAATCAGGCCCGCGTTATACCTCGTATCCCACGGCGGTGCAGTTCACCGAAAACTACACGCTGGCCGATTATCGCCGCAACGCCGAGCTATCCAATGCTTCCGGTCGTGGTTTGTCACTGTATTTTCATTTACCGTTTTGCGACACTATTTGTTATTACTGTGCCTGCAATAAAGTCATCACCAAAGATCGCACCAAGGCCGATCCCTACCTGCATCGCTTGCACAAAGAAATTGCCATGCAGGCTGCGCTGTTTGATCATTCGCGCAAGGTGAATCAATTGCACTGGGGCGGCGGCACGCCCACATTCATCAGCCATGAACAAATGCGCGAGCTGATGCGCGTCACGCGCCAGCATTTCAATTTGCACGATGACGACAGCGGCGAATATTCCATCGAAATTGATCCGCGCGAAGTCACACGCGACAGCATCATGATGCTGCGTGATATCGGCTTTAATCGCATGAGTCTTGGCGTGCAGGATTTCAATCCCGCCGTGCAGCAGGCCGTCAACCGCATTCAAAGTGAACAGCAAACACTCGATGCGTTGCGATCGGCACGCGACGCCGGTTTCAAATCCATCAGCGTGGATCTGATATACGGTCTGCCGTTGCAAACAGAAAAAAGCTTTGCGCAAACGCTCGACAGAATTATTGAAATAAATCCGGATAGATTGTCGATATTCAATTACGCCCATTTGCCGGAACGTTTCAAACCGCAACGCCGCATCAACGAAGCGGATTTACCGTCAGCCGCCAGC
>JAUPMA010000067.1 GCA_030836935.1 Pseudomonadota bacterium
TACTACTAATAACCAGTGTCGGCGCAGTCGTCTCCTCCCCGCCCACCATGTCGATCTTGCGGATACGGTTGTAATCGGTCACATACAAACTGGCGCCATTGGTGACAATGCCTTTTGGATTGGTGAACAATGCAGATGTGCCACTGCCGTTAGTTGCACCCGATACACCAGAACCCGCCAGCGTTGTGACCTCACCGGTAGCAATAACGATCTTGCGGATTTTATTGCTGTTGGTGTCAGCCACATACAGATGGGTGCCATCTGTAGTGATGCCGGTTGGCCCGTTGAACGATGCAGCCGTGCCTGTACCGTCAGCCGAGCCAGCAGCACTTCCTGCCAATGTCGTGACAACCTTAGAACCGATGACAATCTTGCGGATTCTATTGGTATTGGTGTCGGCCACGTACAGATTGGCACCATCCGTAGTGATGGCTTTTGGGCCATAGAACGATGCTGCCGTGCCGGTGGCATCAGTCGCACCAGGAGTTCCAGAACCGGCCAGCGTTGTGACAAGTCCAGTTATGTCGATCTTGCGGATTTTGTTGCTGTTGGTGTCGGCTACATACAGATTGGTGCCATTTATGGTGATGCCATATGGCTGGTTGAACGATGCTGCCATACCAGAACCGTCAGATGCGCCAGGATTTCCAGTACCGGCCAATGTCGTGACCGTCCCGCTGGCAATAACGACCTTACTGATTTTGTTGTTAAAGGTATCTGCTACATACAGATGGGTACCATCCGTGGTGATGCCAGATGGCCGATTAAACCCTGACGCAAGAGTTGTGACCTCGCCGGTAGCAATGACAATCTTGCGGATGTTGTTGTTATTGGTGTCGGCCACATACAGATTGGCACCATCCGTGGTGATGCCACCTGGCTGGTTGAACGATGCCGTCGTGCCGCT
Source organism: Pseudomonadota bacterium (assembly GCA_030836935.1). Lineage (GTDB taxonomy): Bacteria > Pseudomonadota > Gammaproteobacteria > SZUA-229 > SZUA-229 > JACPVK01. Next base: position 908 of record JAUPMA010000067.1, read on the forward strand.
GCCGTCAGTCCCACCAGGCGCGCCAAGCGCAGGTGAGCCCGCCAACGTACCGACATAAGCATTGCTCGATGTCAGATCCAGCGGCACAGACTGGATGGCACCACCCATCAGCGTACCCACGGTTATGATGGTGCTGGCAGTGATGCTGCTTAACGATGCACTGATGCTGGCTTTGCCCACAGCAACCGAAGAGACAATACCGCTGCCAGTCACCGTCGCCACAGAGGTATTGCTGGAAGCCCAGGTAACCAGGGGAGTCAGATAACCGGGACGCTATTTGAATAACTTCCCGTCGCCGTCAAGCTAACCTGCTGGCCTGGGTAGAGGGTATAGGCTGTTGGGCTGATGGTGATGCCGGTCAGTACAACTGTGTTTACGTACAGATCCAACTGAGCCGCCGCAATGTTGCCATTCCCTGCTGCGTCGGTGAACACGCCTGCCGACACGTTCACCGTGGCAGCTGCGGTGCTATTGGCCGTGGGCGTAAGGGTTGCGGTATAGGCTGCACCGCTGCCGGCAAAATTACTCAGCGTACCGCCGCTAACAGCAACATCGGATTCCGTGAAATTGCTGCTGGGTTCTGATAAGTAGAAAGTAAGAGTGGCTGCCTCACCCCCTACCAGTGAAATATCGTTTGTTGCGATTGCTATAGTCGGTGCAACAGAATCCAGATCTATTGGCGAGAGCGTTACCAGACCCAGCATGGCGCGTTCTATTACAAGCAGATCAGCTACGTTTAAATCATTATCAGGCGCACCGAGCGGTGCAACATTAGCAACTTTAAATTCTTCAGCTGTAGGTATTTCAAGGCCAAGTACAAAGCGCTCTGCCAGGAGAAGATCGGCTACGTTCAGTACATTATCACGCGCACCACGCGGCGCATTGTCACCAGCAACAACTTGTTCACCAAATGCCGAAGCATTTAATCCAAGAATGAAAACAAAGATAATGCGAAGGGCTACCAAGCCAAGTTTATTTAACACTTTTCTTCCTGCTTCCACTGTCGTGCTTAAATGATCCCACTCAAGGAAGCTCTGAATAATTCCATCCTGGAATTCTCAGAGCACGCATGGATGCACCACGCGGAACATCTGAATTAATCAGATGTTCCTTAATTCATAACGCATTAAATATCATTTAACCATACTTCATTTGCAACAGAACCACTCTGTACAAGATCAAGATCATCATCATTATCTACATCACCCATAACAACTGATTGCGTATTAGAAAGGCATGCAGTGGTAGAGGGATCATTGGTTCGACAAAGTGTCTGAGCTGAACCTGTACCAAAACCACCATTACCATTATTTAACCATAATTCGTTAGCTTGTCCCCAGTAACCCACGACCAGATCCAGGTCATGGTCAGCATCCACATCACCCAATGTAACTGCGGTGGCGTAACCCAGTCCAAATTCCAAGCCTAACGTACTAAAACCACCAGCGCCATCACCCTTCCATACCTGACTGCCATTGGCATTATCGCCCCCAACAATCAGATCCAACTTAGTATCATTATCCACATCACCGAGTACCATTGTGCCAACGTTGGTGCTACTGGATATCATGTTAATTTGACTGAATGCTCCTGCTCCATCGTTATCCCACACTTGTATCTGATTACCGAAGTAACTACCAACAATCAACTCCAGAGCGCTGTCATTGTCGAGATTACCTAGCAGGATTGAAAATGCATCCGTTGCGCCAAACTGCGTCAGGTATTCACTAAAGTTTCCCTGGCCATCATTTTTCCAGACTTGAATGCCATAACCATTCTCTGAAGCCAGCATATCTTTATCACCATCACTATCCACGTCGACCAGTACAAGACTAGGAATATCATAATAGCCCCAATCACAAACGATAGCTGTATCTGGATCATCATACAAACAACCAAGTTGCTGGCCCGAATCAGTAAACTGCCCCTCGATACCTGCTTGATCTCCGCCATTATTCAACCAGATGCGAATCCCCGCATAACTTAAGCCTTCAACAATATCAAGATCATCATCACCATCCACATCAATTAGCACAACCGAATGGGTGCTTGCACACGTTCCACCACCTGTAGCCCCACCAAGTGATTCAGAACAAAGCGCCTGCCCAGAATCAGTAAATACACCCTGGTTTATTGCGATATTATTGCGGTTATTTATGTATACACGTGAACCTTGACCAGAGCTGCCGTATATTTGGTCAAGGTCGTCATCACCATCCACGTCGCCAAGGGCAATGGAGGCGGTATCTGATTCAGGGAGGGTTTGTTCTGAATCCATAAAATATTGTTCAGGCGCACTCAAGGAATTCAGTAGCAATCTTGCACCCCCATACACGGAAATCACATCAAGATCACTGTCATGATCCAAATCACCAACAGATACTAATTCGGCATAGCCACCCAACAACTGACCTGAGTCGGCAAAGATGCCGACACCATTGTTTCGCCATACACGTGTACCATTATTGGATGCTTGAACCAAATCCACATCATCATCGGCATCCATATCGGCAACAGTAATTGCACCTACTTCATAATTACCAAATGACCGACCGGAATCAACAAATTGCCCAGCCGTACCACCTTGAGATCCGCCATTGTTTAACCACAACCGGTTAGCTCTTGAATTGCTTACATCATAGGCTCTACCTGCAACGAACAAATCCAGATCAGCGTCACCATCCACATCAGCAAGAACCACGGCGCGTGTGTTAGTGTAATAATTACAAACGTTGGCAACCGTATCCGTATACTCACAGTACGACAAAGATTGGCCAGCATTCGTAAAGGTACCTGACACACTATTCAACCATAATTGATTGGTTACAGCTTCATTCGCTATACCTTCAACAATATCCATGTAACCATCACCATTCACATCGCCCAGCGTGAGTGAACTGGCAGCAGTGTAGTAATCGCATCCAGTAGTAATTGGATCATCATAACTGCATAGCGAAACTTTAAGACCGGAATCAGTATATGCACCGGTTCCATCATTCAACCAAATACGGGTCGCTGAACGGTAGGTACCTTCGACTATATCCAGATGAGTATCACCATTCATATCAGCCAATGCAATGGAATAGGAATAATCACAATTGCCATTAATATCTAATGAACACAATGCTGAAAGTGAATCAGAAAAAACTCCGGCACCATTGTTTAGCCATATACGTATACCATCATTGCCCGACCCGGTATGACCGTTACTGCCCTGTATAAAATCCAGATCCTGATCACCATCAACATCACCCAACACCATTGCCCCCGAATACGCATAAGGACAATCGCCGTTTACAGGAAAACAAAATTCACTGGATATTGTATATAACCCATGATATGAGCCGCTATTCAATCGCACTCGAAAACCCGTGCCCGAATCAGTCGCAACGCCGCCATTAGACAACTGAATCATATCCAGGTACCCATCGTTATTTAAATCCCCAGTTATGAATCCAGCATAATCAGGATAACCATTTGTATCATATGTATTGATAATAATTCCTGTGTCGTAAAAACCGGCGGTAATATCAATACCGCCCGCTACAAAGGCTGCTGTACGGCCTGTGTCACGTGCATAAAGAACACCATCTGGCAAATTATCATACACATTCAATCCTGAAGACGCTGTTCGCCCCTGCCGAGCCGGATTAAAATCGTTACTAACGTGCAAATGCCCATTGAATGGAACAACATTATCCATGGTAATGACCAGCTCATTAGCATGCGCACCTTTGCGCAAGGTTGCGTATGAACCAATGTTATCTCCCAGCACTGGCAAGAAGAAAATATCACTGGCAATACCTGTACGAACTTCAACATCCTTGTCAAAAGGAACGACAATTGTATCGCCCGGCCCAACACCTTCTGCGCCGAAAGTGCTTGGCACATCAATATATAGCGCGCTACCCAACACCTGCGGCACATTATTGATAACAAAATCCTGAGTTGATTCGACCGGATCACTCACATTGCCTACTACATCTCTTGCAATAATGCGCACACGGCAGTTACGGCAGTCATCAATGTCATTGGTATCAAAGCTGTATTCACCGGTATCGGGCACGTCATTTGCCAGCGGTGTTGCAGGATAAGTGGCACCGGAATCCGTCGATAAATAAATATCCACTGTACTGCGATTGGGATCATCCGTAGTCCATTGAATGGTTGCCTCGCCAATGATTTCATCATCGGCGGTACTGGCATCCACAATACCGGAGAGGGTGACTACAGGTTTGGTGGCATCTCCATTACCGCCTACATCAGATGAACTGCATGACTGAAGAAATATGCTGAATGGAATAATTGCTGCAAAGAAAAACAATTTCAGAACCTGATGTTTCATGACCTGCCCCCTGTGATGCTCTTGCTTTATTTCCCGGTCTTGTCTGTTTGACAACTGATTAGAAGAAATGCGTGATGCCAAGATAAAGTGTGCTGAAGTTTTCGGTATAACTTAAATCCAGTCCGCCAAATACCACATCATCCTCAAAATCAAACTGGTTAAGTTTCAGATCAATGTTGTAATTGGTATTTCCGTAAATCTGTCCGGACCAGCCGATGCCAAGGCTTAATCCAAGCGCACTGCCCTTGATGGTTGCCGGTGGCGTCGAGCCCACCACGAAAGCACTGGTATCTACAAACGGCTCGGATAACGCCACTTCACCATCCAGGCTGGCAATGGCGATACTGCCGCTCAGGGCGCCCTTGTCCTTGTAGTAATAACTTTTGCTTGCGCCAATGTAATAACCATCACTGGTGGTGCCGAATGAGCTGCTGTTGGCGGTGTAATGCGCATCGGTTTTACCAGTGCGCATGCCTATAAACACGGTGGCAATTTCAAAGCTGTGGCCGAAGGTGATATTGGTATCCTGGCGGGAATAAAAAATGAGTCCATCCAGACTGGAATCGTTGGGATCGTTATAACTGGCAATATCATCCTTGATGGAAAACTCATTGTTGAAGGTAACAAAGAAGTTACCCATGGCGCCGGTCAGCGATAAATCCAGCGTAAGAAAGTTGGGAGAAAAATCACGACCCAGAATAACCAGCTCTGTTGTCTTGCTGCCTATGGCAGCCTTGGCGATCACATCAACTTCCGCCTGCGCCGATGCGGTAAACCCCATAGCCAGAAAAAATACCGCCGGTATGGCGGCTGGAAAACGGATACATTTCATACGCATTTCCTTTCTTCATTTGTATTGCGCGTTCAGCGATTGACCTGGCTCAGCTCACCCGGGCCGGATGCAACCGGTGACTGTGTTGATAGTAAAGCCAACCTGCACATACAGGCAAGCATGAAAAGCAAGGTGGACAAATGAACGCAACCAGGACCTTCCCGGCCAATATTTTCTGCTCCGGTTTCCTTATTTTTTCAGCAGCTCCTCAAACTGCTCCGCGAGCAATGGCCTGGAAATCAAATAACCCTGAATCATCTGGCAGCCATGTTTATTTAAAAACGCATATTGCATTTCGGTTTCCACGCCTTCAGCGATTACTTCCAGTCCCATGCTGTGCGCCATGGCAATCACGGCTTTGGCAATAGCGCCGTTGTTGCCGTCCCGGCCTATGTCTTTTACAAATGAGCGGTCGATTTTTAATACATCCAGCGGAAACTGGTGCAAATAACTCAGGGATGAATAACCCGTTCCAAAATCATCCATGGATAAATTCACGCCCAGTTCCTTGAGCTGATGCAGTTTGCGAATGGAGTTATCGGCATCCTGCATGGCGATGGTTTCGGTAATTTCCAGGTCTACGAATTTTGCATTCAGTCCGTGCGCCTGCAACAAGGCGGGAACCTGATTCAGCAAATCATCCTGCGCAAACTGGCGTGCTGACAGGTTGATGCCAACGCGCAGCACATAACCTTTTGCTGCCCACAAACCGGTTTGACGTATGGCTTCTTCCAGCACCCAGCTGCCAAGCTGGCGGATCAATCCGGTTTCTTCGGCCAGTGGAATAAAACGTATCGGCGGAATCAGACCATATTCTGGATGCTGCCAGCGCACCAGTGCTTCCATGCCAATAATCTTGCGCGTTGCGGTATCGACTTGCGGCTGGTAATGCAGTTCGAGTGCATTATTGTCCAGCGCGATACGCAAATCATTTTCCATGCGCAGGCGATCATGCACACGGCGATTCATGTCGGTAGTGTAAAAATATTCCTGGTTACCGCCCTGCGCCTTCGCCTTGCGCATGGCCGCATTGGCGCACTTGATGAGCTGTTCGGCATCCACGCTGTCATCCGGAAACAGTGCAACGCCCATGCTGACACTGAGATAGATTTTTTCGCCAAGCAATTCAAACGCCTTCTCATGCAGTGCCTGACGAATATTACGGATCATGTCATGCAGTTGCGCAATGTCCGGCAAACTTTCCAGCATGATGGCAAATTCATTGCCGCTGATGCGCGAAATGGTGTCGCCATCCTGCACAAAGCGATGCAGGAATTCTGCAAACAACACCAGCAACATACTGCCGGCATCATGACCAAGACTTTCATTTACCAGCTGAAAGCGATCAATATCAATTACCAGTATCGCCACCTTGTGACCGGATTGTTCCGCCACTTTCAATGCATGCGCCAGCCGGTCAGACAACAGGGCCTGATTCGGTAAATCAGTAAGCTGATCATGAAATGCCTGATGCAGAATCATGTCTTCTGCACGCTTCATGGCCGTAATGTCCTGGATGGTGCCCATCACATAACGGGTACGGCCTTCGTCATCCACCACCACTTCGGCCTGCTGATAAACATAACGTTCGGTGTGACTGGAGGTCACGATGCGATGACGCAACTCAAATCGCTGACCCTGGTCGCGCGCCTGCATGAATGCCTGCTGCACGCGATCACGATCTTCTTCGGCAACCAGCGGCAAAAGTTCTGCAAAACCGAATTTTTCACCACTGATGTTGACACCCAGCATTTCCAGCACACCGGGCGGCAAATAAAAATAATCACTGCGCACATCCCAGTCCCAGTATCCCAGCCGCGCCACCTGCAAGGCATGACGTATACGCAGCTGGTTTTTGCGCAACGCAAAATCCATGTCGCGCGTACGCAATGAGTAGCGGACACGCTGGCTGAACAGACTCCAGTTAACAGGCTTGGTTATGAAATCGGTAGCACCAACATCAAATGAACGTTCAACAGACGTAACATCATCCAGGCCGGTGAGCATGATGATGGGCACAGTGCGTTCGGGATCCATTTTTCGCATGGCATCGCAGGCTTCAAAACCATCCATCATCGGCATCAGCACATCCAGCAACACCATATCGGGACGCAACTTGCGAAACAGCTCCACACCTTCAGAACCATTTGGCGCTTCAACCACATCGTAAGCCTGATTTTGCAGCGCTTTTTTCAGCATGCGGCGAATTACCACATCATCATCCACCACCAGTATCAGCGGCGTTTCACGTTCGGCCATGGCCAGTTCAATATGCGTGGTATCTGTCATGTCAAAATGTTATTCCAATGAACATTCGTGGTGTCTAGCAGCCTAAAACAGTAGCAAGGTTCAAGTAGCAAGTGGCAAGTAAAAGCTTTTCCTTGCTACCTGAACCTTGCTACTTGCCACTTCAATGTCACATCCCCCGCGCCAGATCTTTCTTGATGTCTTCAATCGCTTCTATGCCCACTGAAATACGAATCAGGCCATCCGCAATTCCGGCGGCGGCGCGTTGTTCGGGTGTTAACCGGCCATGTGTGGTGGTAGCCGGATGGGTGATGGTGGATTTGGTGTCGCCGAGATTGGCGGTGATGGAGATCATGCGTGTTGCATCCACCAGTTTCCAGCCCGCGTCCTTGCCGCCTTTCAGTTCGAACGACAAAATACCGCCGAATCCACTTTGCTGTTGCCGCGCCAGCGCATGTTGCGGATGACTTTCCAGCCCGGGGTAATACACGCGCGCCACGGCCGGTTGCTGTTCCAGCCAGCGCGCAAGTTGCAATGCGTTATCGCAATGCGCTTTCATGCGCAGATGCAGGGTTTCAAGTCCTTTCAGAAACACCCAGGCATTGAACGCGCTCATGGTCGGGCCGCAGGTGCGCAAAAATCCGAACACATCCGTGCCCACTTTATCTTTTTTGCCAAGTACCGCACCGCCCATGCAACGACCCTGGCCATCAAGATATTTGGTAGCCGAGTGAATAATAATATCGGCGCCAAGTTCCAGCGGCCTCTGCAACACCGGCGTGCAAAAACAGTTGTCCACCGCCAGCAGACAGCCATGCTGTTTGGCGAGTTTCGCCAGCGCGGCAATGTCGGCAATTTCCGTTAACGGATTGGATGGCGTTTCCAGAAACAATAATTTGGTATTGGGTTTGATCGCTGCTTCCCACGCCGCCACATCCACCAGATCCACAAAACTGGTCTCAACACCGAACTTGCCCATGTAATTGGTGAACAACACGGTGGTGGTGCCAAAAATACTGCGCGATGAAACAATGTGATCACCGGCTTTCAGCAAACCCATGCAGGTAGCGAGAATCGCTGCCATGCCGGATGCGGTGGCGACACAGGATTCTGCGCCTTCCATTGCCGCCAGCCGTTGTTCAAAAATACGCACCGTGGGATTGGTAAAACGCGAATAAATATTGCCCGGCTCGGTGCCAGCAAAACGCGCGGCCGCTTCGGCCGCCGAGCCGAACACAAAACTCGATGTCGGAAAAATCGGCTCGCTGTGTTCATTCTCGTGCGTGCGCACCTGGCCTGCACGTACTGCTAATGTCTCCAGTTCATATTCTTCAAATTCATTCATGCATACTTCCTTCTACTTACAACAAATACTGTGGATACCGGGTATTAAAACGTATCAAAAGCATATCACCACAGAGGACACAGAGGACACAGAGAAAACGTGGATTGAATAACTCTGTGACCTCTGTGTCCTCTGTGGTGAATAGCTTTTCTCCGGCTTGTGTTTCTCAATCGTCTGTGATTTCGACAGCGCAACCTGTCTCAACCAGATCAAACAGTTCAATCACATCGGCATTACGCATGCGTATACAGCCGTGCGAAACCGGTGTGCCAATCAAATGCTCTTCAGGCGTGCCGTGAATATAAATATAGCGATCACGGGTATCCACATCACCACCCTGATTACACCCCGGCTCCAGCCCCGCCAGCCATAAAATGCGGCTGGTGATCAGATCGTCCGGCAACGCCACCTGATTACACTGCAAATCCTGCAACACACCCTGCGGCTGCCGGCCAATAAACACTTCATGGCAGAGTGCGTCGGCACCGATTTTTTCGGCAATGCAATGTTTACCCAGCGGCGTGCGATAACTGCCGCTCTGGCTGCCAATCCCGAACCGCGAGGTGGAAACCGGATATTCTTTCAGCAAGCGGTCATCCCGATAAAAATACAACCGCTGCTGGCGAATACTGATTATGAGCTGATCGGACATGCGCTACACTTTGGAATCATTTTCGGTATGTTATGCCTGATTCATGTTTGATTCAAAATTACTCTTTCATCTGGCACTGCTATTGAGCCTGACCACGGCGCGAGCCGATGAAGTCAGCGACACCTGCCAGCGCATTGCCGGCAAACTGGCCAGCGTCAGCCTGCAACAATGCATGGACCGGCAACTGCAATTTTCCGGCGCGCATTCCGAGCAGCAGATTCCCTTGCTGATCAAACATTATCCAGCACTGGATGAGCGTAGCCCGCAGGCGCGCATCCTGTTGCTCGGCGGCGTGCACGGCGATGAATATTCATCCGTCAGTATTTTATTCAAATGGATGACCATCCTCGACCAGCACCACAGCGGCCTGTTTGAATGGCAAGTGGTACCGCTGGCCA
>JAUPMA010000068.1 GCA_030836935.1 Pseudomonadota bacterium
CTCACCGAATAATCCAGCCCCAGCTGTTGCAGGCTGGTAACTTCCAGTCCAGCATGGCCACACGGATTGATGCGCCGGAATGGCGACAGATCCATATCCACATTCAGACTCAAACCGTGATAGCAACCGCCACTTTTTACACGCAAACCCAGTGCCGCAATTTTCTTTCCCTGCACATAAACACCGGGAGCATCCTTACGCGCCATGGATTCAATTTTTTCAGCCGCGAGAAAATCAATCACCGATTGTTCCAGTCTGGTAACCATATCGCGTATGCCCAACTGGTTGCGGCGCACATCAAACAATATATAAACAATTAACTGACCGGGACCGTGATACGTCACCTGGCCACCGCGATCCGTTCTGATCAACGGAATTTCCCCCGCATCCAGTACATGTTCCGGTTTGCCATTCAAACCCAGTGTGAACACGGGAAAATGCTGCAACAACCAGATTTCATCCGCCGTGTCTGCATTGCGTGTCTGATTGAATGCTTGCATGCGCTGAAAAATCTCAGCGTAATCACGCACTCCTGGATGGCGCACAATAACCGGCGAGGCAAACATGGTCACAGCGCATACAACACATGTTCGCAGGCTGTCAGTTCCAGATAAATAGTATCCAGCTGCTGTTTGCTGCGTGCGGTAAGGGTTACGGTAATACTGGTGTAATTGCCATTCTTGCTGGCAGAAAATGACACGGCATTCTCTGCCAGGTCAGGCACATGCCGGCGAAAAATATCCAGCACGGCCATCTCCAGTGCGGGACCGGTTTTGCCCATGGCCTTGATTGGAAACTGGCACGGAAATTTGAGCGGTGATGATTCGCTGTCCGCATCAATTCTTGCATTCACGATACTTCACCCCGACGCAATTGATTTTTGTAATCCTGATAAATATCAATCATGCGGTGCCAGACAGCGCCAGGCTTGCCATCACCGATTGTTTTTCCATCCAGTGCGACAATCGGCAAAATTTCGCGGGTGGAACTGGTCATCCAGATTTCGTCCGCATGACGCAAATCCTGTTCACTGATTTCGCGTTCGACACAAGGCATGGAACTTTTCTGTGCCAGTTCCAGAATCAGATCGCGGGTAATTCCCGGTAACAACAGCGGGCCTTTAGGCGGCGTAACCATTACGCCTTTGATGACAATAAAAATATTGCTGGCCGCACCTTCGGTTGCCAATCCGTCGCGCAGCAAAATCGCTTCGGCCGCATTGGCTTCAACGGCCTGCTGACGCGCCAGTACATTGGCCAGCAATGCAGTAGATTTAATGTTGCAGGCATGCCAGCGAATATCATCCAGTGTGATGGCGGCAATACCTTGCTGCAATTCCTGTTTGGGCACAGGCTTCAACGGACTGCTCATGCAAAAAATTGTATGCCGAACCTGCGCAGGAAAAGCATGATCGCGTTTGGGTGCCACGCCACGTGTAACCTGCACATAAATGTATTGATCTTCGCCGGCGTTTTTTGCAATCAGGTCATTGAGAATTTCAGTCCAGTATTCATCACTCAATGGATTGCTCAGGCGAATTCCATTGAGACTATCCTGCAAACGCCGCAAATGTTCGCCCAGACGCAACAAACGCCTGCCATAGGCCGGGATAACTTCATACACACCATCGCCAAACAGAAAACCGCGATCCAGCACCGACACCTGCGCCTGATCCAGCGGTAAAAATTTGCCATTCAGATAAACTGTTTGCATATTTTTCCAGTAGCAAGTGGCAAGGAATAAGTAGCAAGGCAAACTCTTCCTTGCTACTTGCTACTTAAATCATTCAAACCAGCGGATCACATGATCGCGTGTGCGCTGCCAGATATTGCCTTCGGCAACCGGCTGCAATGCAACCAGTGGTCGTGACACAATTTCCTTGCCTTCGAGCATGATGCGCACCATGCCTAGCGGCTGGCCTTTTTGCACCGGCGCTTCGATTTCCTGATTGATTTCCATAACGGTATCCAGATTTTTATACTGGCCGCGCGGCACGGTGACATGCAAATCATCCTGCAGGCCAAGCGTGAGATTTTCGGCGCTGCCTTTCCAGACTCGTGCCTGATTCAAATCCTTGCCAGCCGCGTACATCTGGTCGCTTTCGTAGAAGCGATAACCGTAACCCAGCAAGGCCTGGCTGATGTCAGCGCGTGCCGTGTCACTCCTGGTGCCCAGCACAACAGAAATAAGCCGCATGTTGTCACGCACCGCAGAGGAAACCAGACAATAACCGGCGCTTTCAGTGTGACCGGTTTTGATGCCGTCCACTGTGTTGTCGCGATACAGCAATAAATTGCGATTCGGTTGCGTAATGTTGTTCCAGGTGTATTCGTGCTCTGCATACAGCTTGTAATGCCCAGGAAACTCGGCAATGGTGGCGCGCGCCAGGGTTGCAATGTCGCGTGCCGTGGATACATGTTTCGGATCAGGCAATCCGGTACTGTTTACAAAATTTGTATTTTTCATGCCCAGCTTGTAGGCATACTGATTCATCAGACTGGCAAACACTTCTTCGCTGCCACCAACATGTTCGGCCAGTGCAATCGTGGCATCGTTACCGGACTGAATCACCAAACCCTTGAGCAAATCCTCAACGGCCACCTGCTTGCCCACTTCAACAAACATTTTTGAACCACCGGTTTGCCAGGCTTTTTTACTGATGGTGACTTGATCCTGCATTTGCAAACGGCCTGCTTCAATTTCCTTGTACACCACATACGCCGTCATGATCTTGGTAATACTGGCCGGCTCGAATTTCTTGTCTATATCCTTGGCCGCCAGAATCCGGCCGCTGTTGAAATCCGTCAGAATATAACTGTTGGCAGCCAGTGTTGGCGGTGCCGGTACCGGCGCTACAGCGGCTACAACCGGCGGTACCATCAAGGAAAGTGCAAAACAAAAAACAGAAACAATGTGTTTATTCATATTCAGTATTTTCTCCCGTGTTTAAATAACGGCGCACCCGACAGCGCGCCAGTGAAATATTTTTCCAGAATCAGTCCACTACAACCCGCGCCGCTTCCATACCTATGTGCTTGAGATCGGCCAGCACCTGATAGGCAAGATCCGTATTCGGTATTGGCCCGATGCGTACGCGATAAAGTTTCTTGCCATTATCTTTCGTCATGAGAATACGCACGCTATTGAATTGTTTGGCACGCAAACTGGAAGCCAGATCTTCTGCCGCCTGCTCACTGCCCATGGCCGCAACCTGCACGTGAATGATGCCATCACCATTTTCTGCCGGCGGCAATAATACACCGGAAGTATTCAGATCCAGCCCGCTGGTATCAATAGCGCGGATTTCAACCGGCGCCGTACCACTGCCGGCAATGCCAAGCTTGTGCGCCGCCGCATACGACAAATCGATAATACGGCCATCATGAAACGGCCCGCGATCATTCACTTTCACAATCAGTTTCTGGCCGGTATCCGTGCGCATTACTTCCACATAAGTTGGCAAAGGCAGTGTTTTATGTGCCGCCGTCATGGCATACATGTCATAAGGCTCGCCACTGGACGTATTTTTACCGTGAAATTTTGTGCCATACCACGAGGCTTCACCACGCTGCACAAAACCTTCGCTCGACTTGAGTACCTGATAGGTTTGGCCATTGACTGTATAGGAAGGTGGATTGCCATACCGGCTCAGCGGTTCGTTTGCCGGTTTGGCGTTGCGGATTTTTGACGGATCGGGATTGAACCCGTCTGGTGCGCCATCATGCACTGCGCAGGATGTCAGCATTACCGAAATCATGATCAAACTGCCAAGATAGTGACGCATCAGAGCACCGTGTTGTATTCGGCGGTTAAGGCCTGGCTTAATTGATAAACCGCCAGCGCATATAACGGGCTGCGGTTGTAACGGGTAATCACATAAAAATTATTCAGCCCCATCCAGTATTCTGCACCGTTGGCGCCATCGAATTGCAGCAGCACAGCCTGCGCATTTCCGGCAAACACCTGAACAGGCGTTGCGCCAAGCTGCCTGTATTCTGCTATCAGTTTATCGGGCCTGACTTGTGTACTGACCAGATCCGCCACTGTGCCGGTCACTGAAGCACGAGAAACTACCGGTTCTCCCGTTTTCCAGCCATTCACCTTGAAGTAATTGGCCAC
>JAUPMA010000069.1 GCA_030836935.1 Pseudomonadota bacterium
AGTGAACAAAGTTTGCATGCGAATCAAAAGACCAGCGAGGACTCGCGTTAATTTATGAAACATTCAGGCTCCTGTTCACCAGGTATCCTGCAATGGTGCAGGATGTTTGTTTAACACAACCCTGTCATCCATTTCTTCGTTGGCCTGATTTGTTATCAGGGGATGAACAGTTATTTTGGAAATCCAACTCATGTCTGAAAGTTTTGCACAACTCTTTGAAGAAAGCCTTCGTAATACTGAAATCAATGTCGGTTCCATTATGTCCGGCACGGTTATCGACATTCGTGACGGTTTTGTCACCGTTGCAACCGGTCTGAAATCAGAAGGCGTTATTCCCGAATCACAATTCATGAACGAACTTGGCGAGATTGAAGTCAAGGTCGGTGATGAAATCGAAGTGGTACTCGAAACCATCGAAGACGGCTGGGGTGAAACCCGTCTGTCACGCGATAAAGCCAAGCGCGCCAAAGCCTGGCGTCGTCTGGAAAAAGCCCATGATGCCAATGAAATTGTTACCGGTATCATCACTGGCAAGGTTAAAGGCGGTTTCACAGTTGAACTGGGCGACATTCGTGCGTTCCTGCCGGGTTCACTGGTTGATGTACGTCCGGTTCGCGACACCGCCTATCTCGAAGGCAAGGAACTGGAATTCAAGGTTATCAAGCTCGATCAGAAACGTAACAACGTCGTGGTTTCACGTCGCGCGGTGGTTGAATCTGAAAGCAGCGTTGAGCGTGATGAACTGCTCGGCAGCCTGCAGGAAGGCAAAGTCGTCAAGGGCGTGGTCAAGAACCTTACCGATTACGGCGCATTCCTCGATCTGGGCGGTATTGACGGTTTGCTGCACATTACCGATATGGCCTGGAAGCGCGTCAAGCATCCTTCTGAAGTGGTTGAAGTCGGTAAAGAAATTTCTGTCATGGTGCTCAAGTTCGACAAGGAACGTAACCGCGTTTCACTCGGCCTGAAGCAGATGGGCGAAGATCCGTGGAGCGAAATTGCACGTCGTTATCCCGAAGGTTCGCGTCTGTTCGGCAAAGTCAGCAACATCACCGATTACGGCTGCTTTGTTGAAATCGAGGATGGCGTTGAAGGTCTGGTACATGTATCCGAAATGGATTGGACCAACAAGAATGTCAATCCGGCCAAGGTTGTAACCCTGGGTGACGAATGTGAAGTCATGATCCTGGATATTGACGAGGAACGTCGTCGTATTTCGCTGGGTATGAAACAGTGTCAACCGAATCCGTGGGATGAGTTTGCCGCTACTCACAACAAGGGTGATAAGGTTTCCGGCAAGATCAAGTCCATTACCGACTTCGGTATTTTCGTGGGTCTGGATGGTGGTATCGATGGTCTGGTGCATTTGTCCGACCTGTCCTGGGACTCCACTGGCGAAGACGTGGTACACAACTACAAGAAAGGCGACGAGCTTTCTGCAGTGGTGTTGTCTATCGATCCGGAACGCGAACGCATTTCCCTGGGTATCAAGCAGATGGAACAGGATCCGTTCTCCGCTTTTGTGGCCGCCAATGACAAGGGCAGTATCGTCAAGGGTACGGTTAAAGAAGTGGATGCCAAAGCCGCTATTATCGAGCTGGGTGATGGTGTAGAAGGTACCTTGCGTGCATCAGAACTGTCACGTGATCGCGTTGAAGATGCACGCAGCATTCTCAATGTCGGTGACAAGGTTGAAGCCAAGTTCATCGGTGTTGATCGCAAGACACGTACCATCAGTCTTTCCATCAAGGCGCGTGATGCGGATGAAGAAGCGCAGAGCCTCAAGGACTACAGCAAGTCATCCGGTGCGACAGGTACCTCTCTGGGCGATTTGCTCAAAGAGAAAATGGATGCTAATAAAGGTTAAGGTTTAAAGTGCAAGGGTTAAAGGTGGTGCCTGGGGTATTGGCCCCGGCATCGCTTTTAACCTTTCGCCTTTAACCTTTAATTTTTAAACTTTTTTACAGGAATTCGATATGTCCGGTGATGTAACGAAATCGATGATGAAATCGGAATTGATTGAGTTGATGGCGCGCAAGCAAAATCATCTGGCATATAAAGATATTGAACTGGCAGTCAAAAGCATGCTGGATCAAATGAGCGATGCGTTAGCCGTTGGTGACCGTATCGAAATTCGTGGCTTTGGCAGTTTCAGTCTCCATTTTCGTCCGCCACGCGCTGGTCGTAATCCAAAAACCGGTGATTCAGTGGCATTACCCGGTAAATATGTACCGCACTTCAAACCCGGCAAGGAATTGAGGGAGCGGGTAAATGAGTCGTTGCAGCCCTCCAAATAATTCACAGCACAACAGCCATGCGAGCCGATTTTGACGGAATACCATAATGATCCGGTTTTTATCGCAGCATGACATGATCAAAACGTTCACACGCATCGCTGTAAAATTCATCCGTCATACCCGAATGATACGGGATGTGTAATTGTGAACATTTCATTTCTGGATAATTTTCTACTCTGGCATTGGGCGCTCCTGCTGGTAGGACTCTGGCTGTTTGCGCTGTGGTTATCCTCGCGTTACAAGAATCGCTACAAAAAACGTCATCTCCGTTTTTCGAATGATTATTTTCAGGGTCTGAATTACCTGTTGAATGATGAACAGGACAAGGCGCTGGAAATCTTTTTGCAGCTGGTTGAAGTTGACTGGAAAACCATCGACACCGGTCTGGCGCTGGGCAATATATTCCGCCGCAAGGGTGAAATCGACAAGGCGATAAAGCTGCATCACGATTTGTTATCGCGTCCTTCCTTGCCAGTGGAATACAAATCGAGAATTCTGCTGGAACTGGGACGGGATTATCATCTTGCGGGCTGGCTGGATCGTGCCGAGGGATTATTCAATGATATTTCAAAAGATGAAATTCATGCCTGCGATGCCCTGTATTATCTGATGGATATTTACCAGAAAGAACAGGAGTGGCGAGCAGCCATTGATGCTGGCTGGCAATACCAGAAGTTATGCAAGAAAGATGTCCGCCCCGTGATTGCGCAATTTCATTGTTCGCTGAGCGAACATCAATTAAAGCAGAATAATCTGAAAGAAGCCGAGGCACTGGCTACACAGGCTTTGTCAATTGATGCGGCGTGTGTGCGGGCTTCAATTCTTCTGGGTGAGATTGCAATGCTTGACCGGCAATACCAGAAGGCCATTGATGTTTTGCAGCAGGTGGAACAGCAGAATAATGTTTTTCTGCCATTGATAATTGACAGGCTGGCAGAATGCTACAGGCAAAAATCGGATTTGAAGGAGTTGATCGGGTTCTTGCGCAACGCTGAAAACCGTTCGGATAAACTTGATCTGGCATCTGCCCTGGCAAAACTGATTCACGAAGCTTACGGTAAAACGCCGGCGCTGGAATATTTGTCGGCACGCATGCTGGTAAATCCGACACTGGATGGCATGAACACTTTGCTGGATCTTAAAAATCCGGATGATGAATCCACTTATAACTACATGCCGCAAATTGTAAAAAACCTGTTGAAAAAACAGCCTTCCTATCAATGCCACAAATGCGGTTATGCAGCCAATACGCATTACTGGTTGTGTCCGGGTTGCCAAACATGGAGTGGCATGCGTCCGAGAATTATCAATAATAAATCCGGTTTAATGTATGAATGATCCCAAGATCGTGGTGGCTCTGGATTATCCGCAGCAACATCTGGCACTCAATCTGGTGGCGCAGCTTGACCCATCCATGTGCCGGCTCAAGGTGGGCAAGGAAATGTTTACCCGTTTTGGTCCGTCCCTGATCGAAAAATTGCATAACCAGGGCTTTCAGGTATTTCTGGATCTCAAATACCACGATATACCCAATACCGTTGCGGCGGCTTGTGTGGCCGCTGCCGATCTGGGTGTATGGATGATCAATGTGCATGCACTGGGTGGCCGGCGCATGATGATGGCGGCGGCTGAGGCGCTGGCAAAAAAAACAAAATCGCCGTTGTTGATTGCGGTAACCGTGCTGACCAGTATGTCGCAGGAAGATTTGAGCGAATTGGGTATTGCACATTCGCCGGCTGAGCTGGCTTTGTCTCTGGCGGCGATGGCAAAAGATACGGGGCTTGATGGTGTTGTGTGTTCGGCGCAGGAAGCGTCTGCCATGCGCCAGCAATCCGGCAGGGATTTCTTGCTGGTTACGCCCGGTATCCGGCTTGCAGACGGGGCGCAGGATGATCAGCGCCGCATTATGTCACCTCATGCTGCCATGCAGGCCGGCGCCAGTTATCTGGTTATCGGCAGGCCGATCACACAGGCGAAGGACCCGGTTGCTGTATTACATAAAATTACGGCCGAGATTGCCTGAAAATGGAAATTGATTTCTGGGAACAGCGCTGGAAGGAGAATCAGACCGGTTTTCATCTTGAAAAGGTTAATCCGTTGCTGGAAAAGTTCTGGCCCGAACTGAAACTGGCAGAGGCAAGTCATGTGTTTGTCCCGTTGTGTGGCAAATCACTGGATTTGATGTGGCTGAATAAATCCGGGTATTGCGTAACCGGTGTTGAATGCAGTCAGCTGGCGGTCGAGACATTTTTCAGGGAACATGATTTGTCCTGTAACCGGGTTGATGATGAAAATCTGAAGTTTTTTCAGGCGGAAAATATTCATTTGTTGCAGGGTGATTTTTTTGACATGCGGGCCGAGATGCTTGCAGATGTCAGCGCCATCTATGACCGTGCTGCCCTGATAGCCTTGCCAGCCGGGATACGCCAGCGTTATGCGGCCAAACTGCTTGATATGTTGCCGGCTCATGCGGTCATGTTACTGATCACCCTGGAATACAACCAGACGCTCATGCCAGGTCCACCATTTTCTGTACCGGAAACGGAAGTGCGCGCCTTGTATGGCAAGCGGTTCGATATTCAAAAAATACATCAGGTGGATGTACTGCCGGATCAGCCCCGGTTTGCCCAGCGTGGCCTGGACTTTCTACTGGAATCGGTTTATCTGCTCAAACCCGGATATTCACCGGGTTAAACCGGATTTGGTTACGGCAAAAAAAAGCCACCTTGCGGTGGCTTTTTTTATAACCAGCTTGCGCTGAATTATTGTGCAGCAGCCGGAGCGGCTTCAGCAGCAGGAGCAGCTTCAGCGGCCGGAGCGGCTTCAGCAGCCGGAGCGGCTTCAGCAGGAGCAGTTGCTTCAACAACAGCAGCCGCTTCTTCAGCAGGAGCAGCAGCTTCTTCTGTAGCCTGCTTGTCGCAAGCAGCCAGCATGGCGATGACAGCGGCCAGAGCCAGAGTCTTGATTACGTTCATTTATATGACCTCAAAAAGTTAGTAAACCACAGAAAGGGGACAACTGTGGCGCGCGAAATAATACAGCCGATTTGTCACGGCACCAATAGGCGGGAGTAAATATTTTTTTACAGAAGGGCCTGTGCCGGTATCTTGCGGTTTTTTGCGGTTTGTGAAGACGCTGGAACAGCCTGTTTGAGGTTACTGGTTGCCGGTTTCCCTGTTGCCGGATGGCTTGCCAATTTTGTGCTTTTGACTGGCGAACTTGCATAGTTTTTTCAGCTGCAT
>JAUPMA010000070.1 GCA_030836935.1 Pseudomonadota bacterium
ATGCCTTCGGCAGGTAACCTGCGCGCGATTTCTGCGCCTATGCGTTTGGCGCCGCCGGTAATTAATGCTGTCTTGTTGTGCATGCTAGAATGTCCGCAAATTTTGATGATTGTACAACAATGATGAAACTGGATTTACCACAACCTGATGCCAGTGCCGTAGAGCATAGCGCACAACTGGCTGCGTTAATCCGCAATACTATCGCGGCTAATTCCGGCTGGATAGATTTCAGCCAGTACATGCAGCTGGCTCTCTATGCGCCGGGGCTGGGTTATTACAGCGCCGGGCTGCAAAAATTCGGCGAGCAGGGAGATTTCATGACCGCGCCGGAAATATCTTCCCTGTTTGCGTTCAGTCTTGCCAATCCGGTTGCAAAATTGCTGGCAGAAATGTCACAGCCGCATGTCATTGAATTTGGTGCAGGTTCCGGCAGGCTGGCGGCTGATTTGTTGTTGCGTCTCGAAGCATTGAATATCCTGCCGGAAAAATATCTCATTATTGAATTAAGCGCCGAATTGCAGCAACGGCAATTGCAGATGATCAGTCAGCAGGCGCCGCATTTGCTTCATCGGGTCATCTGGCTGCAGCAACTGCCGCTTCAGCCATTGAATGGTATTGTGCTGGCCAATGAAGTGCTGGATGCCATGCCGGTCAGCCGGTTTGTCAAACAGGGCGATAAATTTTTTCCGCTGGGGGTTGCCTTGCATGAAAATGATTTTGTTCTGCGATCCGGCCCTTTTGAACCGGTTTTGCACCAGACGCTGCAAGCAATCGAAGAGGAAACCGGTGTCGTGATGAGTCATGGCTACACATCGGAAATCAATCTGCATGTCCAGCCCTGGCTGCAGGCTGTATCAGACATGCTGAATCAGGGTGTGGCTTATCTGATTGATTACGGTTATCCGCGCGCCGAATATTATTCAGCAGAACGAAGCATGGGCACATTGATGTGTCATTGCCGGCATCGCAGTTTTGATGATGCCATGCGTTTTCCGGGGTTGCAGGACATCACGGCCTTTGTTGATTTCACCGCTGTAGCCGAAGCCGCTGCGCAAGCCGGGTTTGACGTGCAGGGTTTTGCCTCGCAGGGAAATTTTCTGCTGGATTGTGGCCTGCCAGCCTTGCTGCAAGAAAAAACCGGCACGGATGAACGCAGGAATTTGCAGTGGATTCAGCAAATGAAAACACTTACCTTGCCATCTGAAATGGGCGAACGATTCAAGGTTCTTGGCCTGAGTAAAAATATCAACATAACCATGCCGGGATTTGGCATGCAGGATTTGCGTTACCGTTTATGAAAACTGAATTCTTGCGTTACAAGAAACTGTGGCTGCTGATTGGCCTGATGATGATTGTATTTGTAATTACTGAAACATTGACATCCAGTCCGATTGATACCGGTGTGGAAGTGTCAGACAAGATACTGCATACAGCCGGTTATTTTGTACTCATGGGCTGGTTTGTGCAGATATTTCATGGGCGCAAACATCAACTGCTGCTGGCAGCCGGATTTGTCAGCATGGGCATAGTGCTGGAATTCCTGCAGGGTTGGGGCGGCGTTCGTCAATATGAAGTGGCCGACATGCTGGCAAATGCAAGTGGCGTGGCACTGGCGTGGCTGCTTTCGCTTACCCGGTTCATTTATGCCTTGCTATGGTTTGAGAAAGTTGTCAGCAGGCAGAATACAACACGCAATTAGGTGCGATGCCGGATCATGGTTGTGTTTTTTTTAGCAGCGGGCGGATTGCATCCAGCCGTCGTTTGTTGACCGCCTCGGCCATGGCTTTTCCAGTCAGGGATTTTTCTTTCAGATCTTCAATATCAATAGTGCGTACAGCGTGCGCAATACTTTGCAGATACATTGTTTGCGGACAGGAATTATTTTCATACCCGGATCGGCCGCGAACATCGGCCATACAGGCGAGCAGAAAATTATCAAAGCGCTGCGGCTTGCGCAGTGCATCGGTTTGTTCAATCAGTTTAAGCAGTGTCTCGGGCCGGAGTTCAAAGGCACGGTGAAAATGCAAATGGAATCGTGCCGTAATCAGGGCAAGATCGCGGAATTCATTCGGCACGCGCAAGCGTGCGCACAGGTTTTCGATCGGCATCACGCCACCGTCTTCGTGGCCATGATGAGCCGGCCATTCTGTTCTTGGAGTCAGTCCCTTCCCCAGATCATGGCAAAGCGCCGCAAAACGGGCGGTGGCATCGCCGCTTAACAGGCAGGCCTGTTGCAGTACCATCAGCGTGTGAATACCGGTGTCAATTTCCGGATGGTATTTTTCGGTTTGCGGCACACCGAACAAACAATCTATTTCCGGCAGTATTTTTTTCAGAGCGCCACAGTTGCGCAGCGTTTGCAAAAATATTTCGGGGTGGCGCTCATTAAGTGCTTTGTGCATTTCCTGCCAGACACGTTCGGCAACCAGGGCATCCGCTTCACCCTGTCGCACCATGTCGCTCATCAATGCCAGTGTTTCTTCCGCAATACAAAATCCAAGATGGTGGTATCGCGCGGCAAAACGCGCTACGCGCAGAATACGCACCGGGTCTTCGCTGAATGCGGGGGAAACATGGCGCAGGATTTTGTTCTGCAAATCTTTCCGGCCGTTGAAAGGATCAATAATTTTCTGCTGATTGTCGCGTGCCATGGCATTGATGGTGAGATCACGGCGTTTGAGATCTTCTTCAAGCGTCACGTCGGGCGAGGCGTGAACAGCAAATCCCTTGTAACCGGCAGCGGTTTTGCGTTCGGTGCGCGCCAGTGCGTATTCTTCTTTCGTGACCGGATGCAGAAATACAGGAAAATCCTTTCCAACCTGAGTGTATCCCGAATCAAGCATTTGCTGCGGCGTAGCACCGGTTACCACCCAGTCATTTTCATGAACCGGGTAATGCAGTAATTCATCGCGCACCGCGCCGCCAACCAGATAGATTTGCATGGAAGAGTAGGTTAAAGGTTAAAGGTTAAAGGTTAAAGTAAAGGCATTTACTTTGCACTTTATGTAAATGCCCGCAGTGCTTCATTTAATTGCTGGGCATTGACGGGCTTG
>JAUPMA010000008.1 GCA_030836935.1 Pseudomonadota bacterium
CACCGCAATTCTGAAATTATTACCATTTCCCTGGACAAACGCCAGTGATTTGCCATCAGGTGAAACTCTTGCATTGGCATTGTAATCACCTTCAAAAGTAATACGCTGTGCGCGTTCGCCCTGATTCACGCTTGCCCGATACAGTTGTGGTTTACCGCTGCGGCTGGAAGTAAAGACAATCTCGCGTCCATCCGGCATCCACGATGGTTCCGTATCAATACCCCAGTGACGTGTCACCTGCTGCAATTTGCGGGTCGCCAAATCCAGCACATAAACATCCGGGTTATCACCGGTTGTTAATGTCAGCGCCATCTGCCTGCCATCGGGCGACCAAACTGGCGCACCATTGATACCGGCACTTTTTGACAACACTTCGCGCTGTCCTGTTTGCATATTCTGCATGAAAATTTCTGAGCGCCGGTGTTCAAAAGATACATAAGCCAGACGACTTCCATCCGGTGACCAGGCAGGCGACATAATGGGCTGCGATGATGTCAGCACAGTTTGCGGATTATGCCCATCCGTATCGGCTACCTGTAACTTGTATTTTGGTTGTGCACCAACCTGACGCTCGACGGTAACATAGGCCACCTGCGTGTTGAATGCGCCTTTCTGTCCGGTGACACGTTCGTAAATCAGGTCGCTGATCTTGTGCGCAGCCAGGCGCAAGGTTTTGTCCGTTTCGCGATACTTGAATCCGAGTATCTGTTGCCCCTTGAACACATCCAGCAAGCGAAATTCAAGTTCAAACTGTTGTGATGAAATCATATGAATGCGGCCAATCACAATATGATCAACTTCCGCCATGCGCCATAACTTGTAATTGACTGACTCGACTTCCTGCGGCTGCGCAATCAGTTTGGCGGTTTCTACCGGCGCAAACCTGCCGCTACGCTGCAAATCGGATGCAATGATTGCCGACACATCAGCGGGCAATGGAGCTGACACTCCGGTTCGCACAAAGGGAATGACAGCAATCGGCCTGGCACCATCCGCGCCCTGGGTAATTTCAACGCGCAATTCTGCCCGGGCCTGATCGACAACCAGCACCAGAAACAGCAGATGAATAACACAGTTTCTTATAATCTTGATTTTCATGCTTTGGGTTTGAATATGAATCGTAACGTTTTATCAAATACATCCGGATCGCGCGGCACTGGCAAAGGCGACGATTTCATTACCGCCTGCTCCACCGAACTTCTGAATGCCTCGCTACCATTGCAGTTTAACATTTGTACAGACTGGATTTCACCCATCGGGTTTTGCTGAACCTTTACTTCGCACTGCCAGTTTACGGCCATCTGTGCCGGCTGCAGCCAGTGACGGGAAATGTGTTGCTGAATCTGCAGCAAATATTGATCACGCAAATTCTGCAAACGTGAATTATTTGCCGCCCTTTTCTTTTCTTCCTCGGCCATTTTGCGTTGCAGCTCAGCTTCTTCCTGTCTGCGCCGATCTTCAGCTTCTGCTGCATCCTTGCGTTTTTTTTCTGCCGCTTCTTCGGCCTTGCGTTTTTCGGCTATCTCAGCCAGACGTTTTTCCTCTGCCTGTTTCTTTTTTTCCAGCTTTTCCAGTTCCTGCTGTTTTTCCTTGCGTTCCTGATCCAGCTTTTTCTGCTGCGCCAGTTCCTTTTCCTCGGCTTCCTTTTGCTTGCGCTTCAGATCCGCAGTGCGCTGTTCTTCCCGCTCACGTTCCTTGCGCGCATTTTCCATTTCCTGCTGCACCTGCCGCTTGCGATCATCCTCCTGCTGTATTTTTTGCTGCTCGGCGCGCTTGAGTTTTTCCGCCTCGGCTTTCACAGCTCCTGCATCCACAACCACCGCTTCCATGATTTTTTCCTGATTATGCTTTGGCGGAGTTGGTGCGCTGGTATGCGTCAAACCAACACCCAGTATCACCAGCAAAACAAGGTGCACAGCAACCGACAATCCCATGGCAACGGGATGACGCTTGATCATTTGCCACAACGCTGACTCGATCATTTTTCTGGCTGATCCGTCATCAAACCCACTTTCTCGATGCCGGCCTGTTGCAATAACACCATGACTTCGACCACACGCCCGTAATCCACCTGGCGATCACCACGTACCAGCACCGGCACTTTCGGCTTTAATGAACGCACCGCTGCCACACGATTGACCAGTTTGCTGGCGCTGATCGGTTTGCTCGGCTCATCGCCAATATCCAGAAAATATTTGCCTTTTTTATCCACTGTCACTACCACCGGCTCGTCCTGATCAGGATTCATCGGATTCGCCGCGGCTTGCGGCAATTCCACTTCCACACCTTGCTGGATCAATGGCGCCGTAATCATGAAAATAATCAGCAATACCAGCATCACGTCGATGTAGGGTACGACGTTGATTTGCGACATGGGTTTGCGTTTGCCGGACGACATCAGGCGCTCACACTTTCGGCTTCGGATTGTGCCGCGGCAGCTATTTTCTTTTGTGCCTGACGCTGCAATATGGTGGCAAATTCTTCAGCAAAATTTTCGTAGCGCCCCACCAGCCGTTCCACCAGATCGGCGTAACGGTTGTAGGCAATCACGGCGGGTATCGCCGCAAACAAACCCATGGCGGTTGCAATCAATGCTTCAGCAATGCCCGGCGCCACCATGGCCAGCGTGGCATGCTGCACATTACCCAAGGCAACAAATGAACTCATAATGCCCCACACGGTACCGAACAAACCAACATAAGGACTGATGGATCCGATGGTTGCCAGCACGGATAAATTGGCTTCCAGCTTTTCTTCCTCGCGTGACAGCGCCACTTTCATGCTGCGCTGAATACTCGCCATCATGAAAGCCGGATCGCTGGCATGTTTGAAAGAGCGCGCA
>JAUPMA010000071.1 GCA_030836935.1 Pseudomonadota bacterium
CGGGTTTATGGGATTGTCATTTGCGATTCCGATTGATGTGGCCATGGATGTCGTGCAGCAGTTGAAAGACAAGGGCGAAGTCAGCCGCGGCTGGCTGGGTGTGCAGATTCAGGCGGTAACCCTGGATCTCGCCGAATCCTTTGGCCTGAAAAAACCCGTGGGGGCGCTGGTGGCACAGGTGATTGACGATACACCGGCGGAAAAGGCCGGCATCCGGGCAGGTGATGTGATTGTGCAGTTCAATGGCGAAGACATTGAGGATTCATCCAGTCTGCCGCCGCTGGTGGGCCGGGTAGCCGTTGGTACGGTGGCCAGGATCAAGATTCTGCGCGAAGGCAAGTACAAGACGCTGGATGTCACCATCGAAAAATTGCCCAGCGGGGAACGTCAGGCGGAGAGCCGCAAACCTTCACTGAATAACCGCATTGGTGTGGAAGTGGCTGATCTCGACAAGAGCGAACGCGCCGGACTGAAACGCGGCGTGCGTGTGGTTCGTCTGGCTACCAGTGGCCTGGGCTATCAGGCGGGCCTGCGCGCCGGTGACGTGATTTTGCAAATCGACAGGGTGGATATTAAAAGTGCCGCTGATTTTCGTGAGCGCGTGGCCGGTCTGCCGGTAGGCCGGATGATTCCGCTGCTGGTGCATCGCCAGGGCGTCGATCAGTTCCTGGTGCTGAAAATTCCTCCGGAATGAAACCGCGCTTAACCGTTTATATCCGCCATGGCTGTCACTTGTGCGAGGATCTGCTGCAACAGTTGCAGGTTCTGCAGGGCTGCCATGAATTTGAATATTTTGCTGTGGATGTAGACGCTGATCCTGTAATCACGCAACAATACGCCGCCCTGATACCGGTAGTGGTACTGGGCGATCGGCACATTTGTCATTACTTCCTGGATCAGGCGGCTTTGTTGCAGGCTTTGGCTGATGCATGTTGAGCGCGCATATTTCAGAAATGAATTCAATGCATTGACGCGAAGACGCGAAGTACGCAAAGTTTTTTGGATTTTATTTCAATAGACTTTTGTGGCCTTTGCGTCTTCGCGCCTTTGCGTCAAGGCTTTTTAATTAATGCAGAACATACGAAATTTTTCCATTATTGCCCACATTGACCACGGCAAATCAACGCTCGCCGACCGCATCATCCAGATGTGCGGCGGCCTGACTGACCGTGAAATGTCCGCCCAGGTACTCGACTCCATGGATCTGGAGAAGGAACGCGGCATCACCATCAAGGCGCAAAGTGTTTCGCTCAATTACAAATCAAAAGATGGCCAGACCTACTTGCTGAATTTCATCGCTACGCCCGGCCACGTAGATTTTTCCTACGAAGTATCGCGCTCGCTGCAAGCCTGCGAAGGCGCACTGCTGGTGGTGGATGCCTCGCAGGGTGTCGAGGCGCAAAGTGTGGCTAACTGTTACACCGCCATCGAGCTGGGCCTTGAAGTGGTACCGGTGCTGAACAAGATCGACTTGCCGGCGGCAGATCCGGCCCGCGTGGCCAAACAGATTGGAGACGTGATCGGTATCGAAGCGGCAGATGCGCCGCTGATCAGCGCCAAAACCGGTATTGGCATGGAGGAACTGCTGGAACATCTGGTGCATCGCATACCGCCACCGCAGGGTGATCCCGAGGCGCCGTTGCAGGCGCTGATTATCGACTCCTGGTTTGATTCCTATGTCGGCGTGGTCACGCTGGTGCGCATCAAGCACGGTCGTATCCGCAAGGGCGACAAGATGAAAATCATGTCTACCGGACGTTCCTATCTGGTGGATCACGTTGGTGTGTTCACTCCCAAGCGTCAGGATAAAACCGAATTATCAGCGGGACATGTGGGTTTCATTATTGCGGGCATCAAGGAGATTGATTCGGCGCGGGTTGGTGACACCATTACCCTGCATGATCGCCCGGCCACCGAAGCCTTGCCCGGATTCAAGAAAATCCAGCCACGGGTTTTCGCCGGCATGTTTCCGATTGAAGCGGATGATTACGATGCCTTTCGTGAGGCACTGCAAAAACTCACGCTGAATGATTCATCGCTGCAATATGAACCGGAGAATTCCACAGCACTGGGTTTCGGATTTCGCATCGGCTTTCTTGGCATGCTGCACATGGAAATTGTGCAGGAGCGACTGGAGCGCGAATACGATCTGGATTTGCTGACCACAGCGCCGACTGTGGTGTATGAATTGCTCACTACCAAGGGTGAAATCATCCAGATTCATAATCCGGCTGATTTGCCGGAGCCGAATTTTATTGAAGAAATCCGTGAGCCGATCATTACGGCCAATATCCTGTTGCCGCAGGAATATATTGGCAGCGTGATTACGCTGTGCATCGAAAAACGCGGCGTGCAACGCAACATGCAGTATCTGGGTACCCAGGCCTCGCTGACTTACGATATGCCCCTGTCGGAAGTGGTGATGGATTTTTTTGACAAGCTGAAATCGGTCAGCCGCGGTTATGCATCGTTTGAATATGATCTCAAGTGTTTTCAGCCGGCAAATCTGGTGAAAGTGGATATTCTTATCAACGGTGAAAAAGTGGATGCACTGTCCATGATTATCCATGCGGATGTCGCAGCCCGCCGTGGCCGCGATATTGCCGAGAAAATGCGTGAACTGATTCCGCGGCAGATGTTTGATATTGCCATTCAGGCCGCAATTGGCCGGCAGATCATTGCGCGCACCACGGTAAAGGCATTGCGCAAGAACGTGCTGGCAAAATGTTATGGCGGTGATGCAACGCGCAAGAAAAAACTGCTGGAAAAGCAGAAAAAAGGTAAAAAGCGCATGAAGCAGTTTGGCAAGGTGGAGATTCCGCAGGATGCGTTTCTTGCGGTATTGAAAGTGGATAGTAATTAAGTGGCAAGCAGCAAGGGCGAAGTAGCAAGCAAAAGCTGTTACTTGCCACTTGCTACCTGCTACTTGTAACGTACAAGGTAAAAACATGATTTTTGATTTTGCATTTTTTTTGTTTGCGGGCACGGTTATTACCGGCGCCATCTGGTTGCTGGACAGTTTGTTGTGGGCGAAGGCCAGAAAGAACAATCCTTACGAATACAGCAATCACCCCGAGCTGAATACACGTTCCAGCCGTGAGCCGGTAATCGTTGAATATGCCAAGTCATTTTTCCCGGTATTGCTGATCGTATTCCTGCTGCGCGGTTTTCTGGTCGAACCCTTTCGCATTCCTTCCGGTTCCATGATTCCCAGCCTCTACATCGGCGATTTTATTCTGGTGAACAAGTTTGCCTATGGCGTGCGTTTGCCGGTGCTGGGCAGCAAGGTGGTGGAAATCAATAATCCGCAGCGCGGTGATGTGGTGGTATTCCGTTACCCGCGCGATCCGTCTGTTGATTACATCAAGCGTGTCATCGGCTTGCCCGGCGATCACATTGCAAATTACAACAATGTACTCTATGTAAATGACAGACCGGTAACCCGTGCATTCGTGGACAAATATCAGGGGCCGGGTGAGGATAATGTGGCAGAAGAATATCTTGAGGACCTGGATGGCGTTAAGCACAATGTGCTGCTGATACCGGAGCGTCCCGGTATCAATGCGGAATACATTGTGCCGGATGGACATTACTTCATGATGGGCGATAACCGCGACAACAGTAATGACAGCCGTTACTGGGGTGTGGTGCCGGATAAATATCTGGTGGGCAAGGCGTTCATGATCTGGATGAACCTGTCCGACTGGAATGTGCAATGGCGCAGGATTGGCAACTTTATCAACTGACCTTACTAACTAATCAGTACGGAGTGAATACCATGATGCAAAAGAAACAGTACGGCATGACCATGATTTCCTGGGTGATTGTCATTTCACTGGTTGCGATTCAGGCAGTTGCTGCCATGCGCATTGTTCCGGTCTATATGAATTATTACTCGGTGAAAAAAATCATGGAAGAAGTCAAGGCGGATTCCACTTCACGTGGCGCAGCTCCCAAGCAGCTTGAGGCCGCAATCAACAAACGTCTTAATATCAACGGCATTTACGACTTGCAGAAAAATCCGGATGCCTTCTCATTCCAGAAAACGCAGGAAGGCATGAATATCACGCTGTATTACGAGGCGCGTGGTCCTATCTATGGGAATCTTGAATTCGTTGCCACATTCGAGCATGAAATTGATATTCCGGCCAAATAAAGTTCCGGTTTGATATGGTTTGTCCTCCTGAAGAGAGTGTCCTGATCAAGGCTCTTGGTTATCAGTTTGCGGATAACAGACTGTTGCACGAGGCGCTTACTCATCGCAGTGCAGCGGCCAATAATAACGAAAGGCTGGAATTTCTTGGCGACAGCATTCTCAACTTTGTGATTGCCGAGGAATTGTACCGGCGTTATCCGGATGTCACCGAAGGTGATCTGAGCCGCCTGCGTGCCGAGCTGGTGAAGAAAGACGGACTGGCCAGAGTCGCGCGCGATTTATCGTTAAGTGATCAC
>JAUPMA010000072.1 GCA_030836935.1 Pseudomonadota bacterium
ACTATACACGTTTGCGCTGGTAAGAATGAATGAGTGCCAATCGATATGATTTGCTGATTATTGGTGGTGGCGTTTCCGGCAGCGCCCTGCTGTATCTCGCTGCACGTTATGCGGATATAAAAAATATTGGCTTGATTGAGAAATATGCTGCGCCAGCGCGAGTCAATTCCCTGTCCAGCAACAATAGCCAGACATTGCATTGCGGCGATATCGAAACCAATTACACCCTGGAAAAGGCGCTCAAGGTAAAACGCGCCGCCAGCATGTTGCGCAATTACGCCATGGCCCAGCCGGACAGTCATCATATTATTTTCAAGTATCCAAAAATGGTGCTGGGTGTTGGTGCGGCGGAATGCGAGAAATTGCGCAAGCGTTTTGAAGTGTTTGGTCCGCATTATCCGAATCTGCAATTGCTGGATAAAAAAGCCATTGCAAAAATAGAACCAAATGTGGTGATGCTGGGTAACAGGTTCAGAACAGATGAAGTGGTCGCATTGGGTTCAACGGATGAATATACGGCCGTAAATTTCGAGGCGCTGGCGCGTTCATTTGTGCGTCAGGCGCAGTTGACAAAAGAAAAACAGATAGATGTTCATTACAATGGTTGCGTTACTCATATAAAGATCGAGGACGGACGTTTCCTGATTGAAACGGAAGGTACCTGTTATCAGGCAAGCGCACTGGTTGTTTGTGCCGGCGGCCACAGTCTCAAACTGGCACATGATCTTGGTTATGGTTTGCACTATTCCTGTTTGCCGGTTGCGGGCAGTTATTATTTCACGCCGCAACTGCTTAACGGGAAGGTATACACGGTGCAGAATGATGCGTTGCCGTTTGCAGCGATTCACGGCGATCCGGATGTGCTGGTTCCCGGTGCAACGCGCTTTGGTCCTACGGCACTGATTCTGCCGATTCTTGAACGTTATAACCTGAAAACGTTGCCTGATTTCTTGCAGGTATTCCGTTTCGACCGGCGTGTGGCCAGGGTATTGTGGGATCTGGTCAGGGTAAAGGATATTCGCAATTACATGCTGAAAAATTTTCTTTTTGAAATACCGGTTATTCGTCGTCTGCTGTTTTTGCATGACGCACGCAAGATTGTGCCGTCATTGCGCTTGCGTGATCTGAAATTTGCAAATCGTGTAGGGGGAATTCGCCCGCAGCTCATCGACAAGGATCATCGCAGGTTGCTGCTTGGCGAGGCCAAGATTGATACAGGCATAGGTGCAATTTTTAACATGACGCCATCGCCAGGCGGAACCTCCTGTCTGGAAAATGCAGAGCTTGATCTGCGCGTCATTGCCAGGTTTCTTGGTGTCAGTATTGATGAGGATGCATTCAAGCGTGATTTGCTTGGCGATGACAAAAAACATACCGATCAGGATTTTACCGGACGGGTACTCACCGGGGATGATGCGGCCTGAGCAGAGTTTGAATTGCATCGCAATACAG
Organism: Pseudomonadota bacterium; assembly: GCA_030836935.1. Classification (GTDB taxonomy): domain Bacteria; phylum Pseudomonadota; class Gammaproteobacteria; order SZUA-229; family SZUA-229; genus JACPVK01. The sequence continues at coordinate 1,453 of JAUPMA010000072.1, forward strand.
CGGAAATAAAACTATCTATACTCACCACACTTCACAGCGGGAGAATTTTATGCGTAAAACATTGCTTGCCATGACATTGCTGGGGATGACTACCACGGCATCAGCTGATTTTCTGGGATTGTATATAGGTGCGGGTTCGTGGAGTCATGATCCGTCCGGCAGTTTCGAATCCACACAGGGCGGTAGTACGGCGGATATTGATATGACTGATGATGTCGGTCTGGACAAGGAAAGCGAAACTTATTTGTGGGCAGCATTTGATCACCCGGTGCCGCTGTTGCCAAACATTCGTCTGGAAAGAACGCCATTGCTGCATGAGGGTACGGCGTCTATTCCTGTTGATTTTCTTGGTAGTAATGTAACGGGTGCAACCACTGTCGATCTGACCAGTACGGATATCATTCCTTATTACCGCTTGCTGGATAACTGGGTGAATCTGGATCTCGGTCTGGTTATACGTCAGCTGGATGGCGAATTTGCCATCGGGAACGAGTCTCAGGAAATTTCCGTTACGGTGCCAATGATTTATCTGGCTGCACAATTCGATTTGCCATTGACCGGATTGTCAGTCGGCGCAGACATCAAGAGCCTGAGCGTTGGCGATAACAGTTACAGTGATTTGCGTTTACGCGCGCTCTACGAAATGGGTGTGGTCGGATTTGAACTGGGTACGCGCACAACCAATATCACCCTGGAAGACCAGGACAGCATCAATGCCGATATTGATTTCAAGGGCATGATGTTCGGCATGTATCTGCATTTCTGAACAATACAGGCAGATGCACAAAAAAGCCCGAATCATTCGGGCTTTTTTGTGGCCATTGCTTTTTGTATGCGGTTCAGAAAAACCCGCATTTCCTTCGCCGTCTGTATGTCGCCTTTGTTTTCGGCTATTTCAATGCCGCAGGTATACGTCCGGATGGCATCATCCAGCTGGCCAATACTGGCATAGGCATTGCCCAGCAATTTCCAGCTGGCCGAGTGTTCAGGACTGAATTCAATTGCTTTCAGAAAATGCTCAATGGCATCACCTGCCATGTCGGCATCCAGCATGGCCTTGCCCAGGCCGAACCGCAGCAACAGGTTATCCTGTCCCTGTTCCAGCATCTGCTTGAGTGCGCCGATATTCATGCGTTAACCATAGTGGTACGGTGCCATTAATGCAAGATTGGAGTTCTTGTGGGTGTTCGATGTACAGTATGCGTCCCGCAAACTGGCCGGAATATCATGAAGTCGAATGATTTGAAAAAAGGTATGGCTATCCGTGTCGATAACCAGACGATACTCATCAAGCAGGTGGTGGTGCAATCACCTTCATCGCGCAGTGGCAATACCCTGTACAAGGTTCGTGGCCAGAATGCTGTGACAAGACAAAAATTCGAGCGCAGTTTCAAATCTGATGAGGTTGTGGAAACAGTGGATTTTTCACGACGTCCGATTCAGTTATTGTTTCGTGATGCGGATGGTTGCACGTTTATGGATAATGAAAGCTATGAACAGTTCGTGTTGTCACAACAGATGATTGAAGATGATTTGCTGTACATTACGGACGGGCTGGAAGGC
>JAUPMA010000073.1 GCA_030836935.1 Pseudomonadota bacterium
AGCGTAATTTGTACCAGGATATGGATCGCCGGCTGAATGATCTGGAATCTGGCAAACAGTCTTCCGGTACGGCAGCACCTGTTTCGTCACCGGCACCGGTGGTTACAGCATCATCTGGCACGGTACCTGTAACGGCCGCTGTTGCAACCGATGATGCATCAGCTGATCAGGATGGCAAGGCTGTATATGACAAGGCTTTTGGCTTGCTCAAGGATGGACGTTATGCGCAATCCATTATCGAATTCAGGAATTTTATGCAGCGTTATCCGCAAAGCAATCTTATTGATAATGCACAATACTGGCTGGCTGAGGCCTGCTATGTATCGCGTGATTACCCGGCGGCGCTGAATGAATTCCAGAAAATTCTCACGCAACATAAAGACAGCGGAAAACTGCAGGGTGCCGAGCTCAAGGTTGGTTACACCTATTATGAAATGCAGGACTGGGCCAATGCACGTACGACACTGGAAAGCGTGAAGTCACGTTATCCTGATACCACGGTTTCTGCCAAGGCTGAAGAACGTTTGCAACGCATGAAGCGCGAAGGTCATTAGTCTGTCGAGAAATATTTCCGGGATTGCCATGACAAAAGAACAGACAAAGATGTGGAGTTTACATACAGTAAATGAGCATTCTGAATCCATTCTCAACACTGCTGCGGCTACGCAGACGGTTTCTCGACAAGCTGTTAATCGGCATTTAATGTTTCGGGCTTGTTAATATGGCAGAACATGACCGGATTCGAATTACAGAAATATTTTATTCCCTTCAGGGTGAATCTTCATTTGCCGGATTCCCCACGGTTTTTGTTCGTCTTACAGGTTGTCCATTACGTTGCGGCTATTGTGACACGGCCTATGCTTTTTCAGGTGGCGAATGGCAAACAATCGATGACATTCTGAAAATCATGAAGCAGTATGGTGTGCATTATGTGTGTGTAACGGGTGGCGAACCGCTGGCACAAAAATCCTGTTTTGAATTACTGAAAAGATTGTGTGATGCCGGTTATTCGGTCTCGCTGGAAACCAGCGGTGCCATGGATATCTGTGATGTTGATTCGCGTGTGGTGCGTATCATGGATATCAAGACACCAGCATCAGGCGAGGTGGCAAAGAACTTGTTCAGCAATATTGATTGTTTGACAACACAGGATGAAGTGAAATTTGTGATTTGTAATTGTGATGATTATGTCTGGGCTTGTGATGTGCTGAAAAAGTATCATCTTGCAGATCGTTGCCAGGTTTTATTTTCCCCGTCTTATAAAACACTCCCGCCGCAGGATCTGGCGGAGTGGATATTGCGCGACAAATTACCTGTGCGCATGCAAATTCAGCTGCACAAATTCTTGTGGGGCGAAAAGCAGGGTGTGTGAATCATGAATCACTCTGCTGCCAATAAACGCGCTGTGGTGTTGCTCTCGGGTGGCCTCGATTCGGCCACTGTGCTGGCCTGTGCCAAAGCAGATGGGTTCGATTGCTATGCACTGAGTTTCGATTATGGTCAGCGCCACAGCGCTGAATTGCAGGCTGCAAGGAATGTTGCGGCTTCATTGGGTGTGGTTGAGCACAAAATTGTGTACATCGATCTGGCGCAGTTCGGCGGCTCGGCATTAACCGATAAATCCATTGCGGTTCCGCAGCTGCCGTCAACCGGTATTCCGGTTACCTATGTACCGGCGCGCAATACGGTGTTTCTGTCTTTTGCATTGGCCTGGGCGGAAGTATTGGGCTCGCAGGATATTTATATTGGTGTAAATGCAGTGGATTATTCCGGTTATCCGGATTGCCGCCCGGAGTACATTGCCGCCTATGAAACCATGGCGAATCTGGCAACTAAAGCCGGTGTTGAAGGGCATAAACTGTCCGTGCATACACCGCTTATCAACCTCAGCAAGGCAGAGATTATCCAGCTTGGAGTGCGGTACGGTGTTGACTATGGCCTGACGGTTTCCTGTTACAGCGCCAGCGATGATGGCCGGGCTTGCGGCCTGTGTGATTCCTGTCGGTTGCGTGCCATGGGATTTAGTAATGCCGGGCTGCCTGATCCGACTCGGTATCTGCAATGAAGACGGATTCATCGTCTTGTAATTCTTCTTGTTTCGGGTACTATACGCGCCTCGTTTCGGGTCGTTAGCTCAGTCGGTAGAGCAGCGGACTTTTAATCCGTTGGTCGAAAGTTCGAATCTTTCACGACCCACCATACAAATCAAGGGGTTAGCACTAAAAGGCTGACCCCTTTTTCGTTTCATGGGGCACTGGTGGGGCGCTCGCCTGAATCCTTTCACCATCAATTGCCTCGGCGCGTTTTTAAGCCGCTCTTTTTATCTCAATAAAACATCATGCTTCCTGTCACATTGATCGTGAATACACGATTATCCGTGTATTCTTGCGTTTAACGGTGTTAGCGTGTATATATGTATTTACACGATAAAGCGTGTAAGGTGATCACTGCACGAGGTTAGATAAATATCATGCTTATTCACTCACCCGCCGATCTGGCCCGGTTTTATAGGGATCAGCGTAAATTACAAGATATGACACAGGTGGCTGTGGCAGAGGGGGTTGGTGTGCGTCAGG
>JAUPMA010000074.1 GCA_030836935.1 Pseudomonadota bacterium
AAGTATACCGACGGCAGTAACACCGCCGATGCAAACTGCAAATCGCGCACCGATTTCGATACCCAGGTGTGGCGTTACAACCTCTATCACGCCGTGGATGGCATGTTCAACGGCCAGGCGGTCACCGGTGGCCAGCGCGTCGAGCTGAACTCCGGCTTCCCGTTCACCTACGACAGTGACAGCAACGGTTCCAATGATGCCTACGGCTTTGTCGGCTATCACGGCGTCTGGTCTGAAGCCGGTGATCTGGCTAATGGCACCAGCATTACCAAGTTTGACTACAGCAGCAACGCTACCAGCGCCCATACCATACGCGTATCCCCGGGCAAGCTAATGCGTCGCACTGCACACAATGAACAGCTCAGCAGTTTCCAGGGTGATGAGTTCCAGTACTGGGGCCAGCATCCCGGGCTGAATAATATGTTCGGTCAATGGGTGGTTACGGTGGACAGCAATAACGCATTCCAGATCACCGGCGCCCTGAGCTTTGGTGATAACGGCCCGCAGGTATCAACCACCATTGACGACGATGGCAACACTGGTACGGCTGAAGTAAACGTTGCCGCAACGCTAACCCTCACCGACAACCAGAACCTGTGGCTGTGGAGTGATGCCCTGGGTGGCAACGTGGTTTACCTGCAGGACGACGCTATAGCAGCCAATGCACGCACGGTCACCTTCTATGCACAGGAAACCGTGTCTCCGTCTGACAGCCTCTTTGCCAATGGCAATGTCACGTTGTATTGCTACGATCGCTGCCTGATAGGTGGTCTGACACCGACCGACATTACCAATGCCAATGGCAATGAATCCGCCTTGTACCACACCGGCACAACACCATTCCTGTACACCCTGACATCCAGTAACGGCCAGTTAACCCTCACCGACAACAGCAACAGCAACGCCGTGGTATCAACAGCCGGTCTGGATCTGACCAGTGTGAACCATGATTGGGGCATCAATACCGGTGAAATGGTAACCGCCACACTGGACGATGCCAGCCAACCCTGGCTGATATTCAACGAAGCTGTCACCCTGCGCTGGGAAACCGGTAACAACAACTGGAACCGTCTGGTTACAGTGACCGATGCCCAGGGCAATGTCGCCAGCTTCGACCGTCCCTTGCAGTTTACCTACACCCACCTTACCGCCAATGACGCCAATGGCAGCAGCAGCCACAACAACAAGAAATTCATGCTGCAATACGGTGGCGCCGGTGAACTCTGGGGTTTCCCATGGGAAGAAGATGCTGAAACGCATCGCTGGCAGTCATCTGTCACGCTGGCTGATGGCGTTGTGCTGACGGCTGGCAATAACACATTCCTGGTCAAGGCCATCGAAAAACAGCAGACCATGCAGGATGACAATGCCAACTGCGGCACCCTGAATGTTGACAGCCTCTTCACCAGCCTGCCTTTACCGGCAGCAGACAGCACTACCGGCGCAGTAAGCTTTACCCTGGCGGACAAACCGGTTGTTACCGATGCACCGGCCGTGATTGAAGGTGAGTTACAGTAAGAAGCGAAAGCATTATTACCATCGCAAGACCTGGCCCCATCCTGAGTGATGGGGCTTTTTTTTGCGCCGATATCTGTTTCCAGCTCGTATTTGCGGGCATCACAAAAAACATCTCCGGCACCCGAAAACAGATGGCGCAGTTACAATCCGAGCGCTGCACGCACAGCCGGAATCAGCCTCGCCTGAATGTCATCACGCACACGCAAAAAACTTTCAATCGGTTCGCCGTGCGGATCGTGAAACGGCAAATGAATGCTGCGCACTTTTCCGGGAAATACCGGGCAGCTTTCTTTGGCGTTGTCACACACGGTAACGACCAGATCAATATTTTCGTTCATCACCGCATCCACATCTTTCGGGTAAAGATTTTCTGTCGGCAAACCCGCGCGCTTCAATGCCTCGATGGCACCATCAGCCACCCTGGGTTGCGGCCGCGTGCCAGCCGATAAACATCTCGCCTGCCCGGCCAGATGTTTGTTCACCAGTGCTTCGGCCATTTGTGAACGGCATGAATTACCGGTGCACAGCACCAGCACGGTTGGAATTTTATTTGTCATGGAATGATCCCCGGAAACATCTGAACATTAACGTGGCGCGCCGGAGCAAACCGGCACGCAGGATAGGCCACCGCCACAGCAATTTTCGGTAAGAAAACCGACCAGTAAATTCATGGTTGAAAAATTGGCGGTGTAAATAACGAATCGCCCTTCCTGCCGTGAATTCACCATGGCAGCATGGCTCAGTTCCTTGAGATGAAACGACAGTGAAGACGGTGCAATACCTGTGACCTCACTGATTTTTCCGGCCGGCAAACCATCTGCTCCGGCCTGAACCAGGGCACGAAACACGGCGAGCCGGGATTCCTGCGCCAGGGCAGACAAGGCGAGTACAGCGGTTTTTGCTTCCATGGCCACAGGTTACCGGCGAACAGGATCAATGCGGTTTTGCTTCATGCCGGCTCAGTCCTTGCCACAGCAGCCGCAGCAGGCTTGCTTGCCGGTCAGCCATTCTTCGACCCTGGCCTTGCTCGGCACACTGCCCGCATGCACAACCTGGCCATCAATCACTATGCCCGGCGTGGATATCACGCCATAACCCACTATGGCCGCCATGTCCTCAACCTTTTCAAGCTTGATTTGCATGCCCAGGGCTTGTGCCGTTTCCTCGATCAGCTTGAGGGTGGTTTTGCAGTTGGCACAGCCCGTGCCCAGTACCTTGATGTCTTTCATGATTCGCTCCGGTTTTAAGGTTTGATTGCTTGAATATTTGCCGAACAGACGTAGTCTTCCACGCCCCGCCCCGGTGCCCACTGCCGGATAAACTCGCGGCTGGCATCCTTGGCTTCAATGCGGATAGAGGCAAAACCTGCCGCCGCCAGCATCTGTTCGATTTCTTCTGCCGCCGCTGCGCCGGCAATGCAGCCGGTGTACAAAGCCAGATCGCGCCGCACCTCTTCGGGCAGCGGGGCGGTGGTGATGATATCGGAAATCGCCAGGCGACCGCCGCGCTTCAGCACCCGGAAGGCATCGCGTAACACCTGCGCCTTGTCCGGCGAGAGGTTGATCACGCAGTTGGAAATGATCGCATCCACTGTGGCATCGGCCACCGGCAGATGCTCGATCTCGCCGAGGCGGAATTCGGTGTTGGCATAGCCGCCCTTTACGGCGTTGGCACGCGCCTTGGAAACCATGTCCGGCGTCATGTCCACGCCGATGACGTGGCCAGTCTCGCCCACCTGACGTGCCGCGAGAAAACAGTCGAAGCCTGCGCCACTGCCCAGGTCGAGCACGGTTTCGCCGGGTTGCAACGCGGCAATGGCCTGGGGATTACCGCAACCCAGGCCGAGGTTGGCACCTGCCGGCACGGCGCCCACTTCGCTTTCGCTGTAGCCGATACCGCGCGACAGGATATCGGCGACCGGCAGATCCGTCGGCGTGCAACAGGCCGGGCCGCAGCCGCAGGCACCATCGGCCCGGGCCACGGCGCCATAGTTTTCGCGCACCGCCTGGCGTATTTCTTCATGTTTTGCGTCATTCATAGCATTCACCCATTAACAACAGGATTGGCCGGATCGGGTTGGTGTGCAGCAGGCATCGCCCGCTGCAGGCAGACTGGCGCTGGCGTTTTCCTGGCGGCACGCCTCATCGAAGCGGGTGTCCAGCGACTCGGCCGCTTCGTCACGGATGTGGCGCGCGATTTCGACCACAGCGTCGATCTGCGCCTGCGCCACGCCATATTTTTTCAGGATATCCACCTGGCACAGGCCCTGCCGGGGATGGTTGGACGCAATATTGGCAGCCAGCGACACCAGCGCCACGATGGAAGGATGCAAGGCAGAATCAGTCATGAAAGAACTCCTGTGGATTACAGAACAGCGTTGAATATATAACCAACCAGCATGATGCCCGCTGCCACCACACCGGCAAACGTGGCAATCAGCCGGGGCTTTAAAA
>JAUPMA010000075.1 GCA_030836935.1 Pseudomonadota bacterium
CTGAAATCCAGTGCGCCGCCACGATGCGATAACCAGCGCATGATGACTTTGTTTTTGGCGATAACCTGCTGGCGATAAATGCCAAGGTTCTGTCGTTCCTTATTTGGACCTTTGGTAATCACCAGTCCCCAGGTAATAAGTGGCGCCACATCACCCGGCCAGCAGGTTTGCACCGGAATCTTGTTCAAATCAACGTCGGATTTTTCGATGACCACTTGCTGACACGCAGCTCCCGATACAACTTTGGGCGCCATATTCAACACCTGTTTGAAGATGGGCAATTTTTCCCAGACATCACGAAAACCTTTGGGCGGTTCCGGTTCTTTCAGAAACGCCAGCAATTCACCGATTTCTTTTAATGCTGACACCTCATCCGCACCCATACCCAACGCAACGCGTTTGGGCGTGCCAAACAAATTCGCCAGTACCGGCACCTTGCTGCCTTTGACATTTTCAAACAACAGGGCCGGACCTTCTGCACGCAAGGTGCGATCGCAGATTTCGGTGATTTCCAGATAGGGATCAACCTCGACCTGAATGCGTTTCAGTTCGCCGAGTTTCTCAAGTTGCTCAATGAAGTCGCGCAGGTCGTTATATTTCATAATTAAGTGGCACGTTTAAATGTTCAAGTAGCAAGAAAAAGCAAAAGCGTTACCCGCAAATGATTTTTTTGTTCCCCCTCCCTCGACGGGAAGGGGTTGGGGGGAGGGTGACAGACGCTGAAAGAAAAAAGGTCTATCAACCACTTTCACCCCCACCCTAACCCTCCCCCATCAAGGGGGAGAGGATTTAAGATATTTGCGTGCATTTGCGGACTCAATCTGTTTACCTGGCCGATCGCGTGTATGCCTGTACTGAGATTGTCGAAGTAACACGCTCCCACATCAGCTCAAACCATTGTGGTGCAACAGGGCATCAATTTTGGGTTCGCGGCCACGAAATGCCTTGAATAATTCCATGGCCTTTTGCGAGCCGCCTTTTTCCAGAATATTGCGCAAAAAGGCTTCGCCGGTTTGGCGGTTGAATATGCCTTCTTCTTCAAATCTGGAAAATGCATCGGCGGACAAGACTTCGGCCCATTTGTAGCTGTAGTAACCCGCTGCATAGCCACCGGCAAAAATATGCGAGAAGCCGTGTTGAAAGCGATTGAAGGCAGGTGGAATGACCACTGACACTTTGCTGCGCACTTCATCGAGCAATTGTTGTATGCCTTTGAATGCAGCACGGCCAAATTCCATGTGTAGCCTGAAATCGAAAATCGAAAACTCCAGCTGCCGAATCATGAACATGGCTGACTGGAAATTTTTGGCGGCCAGCATTTTGTTGAACAAGTCTTCCGGCAGGGCGGCACCGGTTTGATAATGGCCGGCGATTAAATCCAGCCCCTGCTTTTCCCAGCACCAGTTTTCCATGAACTGACTGGGCAACTCGACCGCATCCCATTCCACACCGTTAATGCCGGAAACAAACCGCGCTTCAACCTGCGTCAGCATGTGATGCAGACCGTGGCCGAATTCATGAAACAGGGTGGTAACTTCATCGTGGGTTAATAACGCCGGATCGCTTCCAACCGGCGGTGTTAAGTTGCAGGTGAGATAGGCCACCGGCATCTGGATTTTGTCATCCAGCTTCATACGGTTAACGCATTCATCCATCCAGGCACCGCCGCGTTTGTTCTCACGTGCATAGAGATCAAAATAAAACTGGCCGCGCAGATTATTTTGCGCATCGCGGATTTCATAGAACTTCACATCTTCGTGCCAGACATCTACCTGATCAACTTCGCGAATCTGGATGCCATACAGGCGATTGACGATTTCGAACAAGCCGTTAATGACTTTCGGTGCCGGGAAGTAGGGTTTTAATTCTTCCTGACTGAAACCGTAGTTTTGTTGCTTCAACTTTTCGGAATAGTAGGCAACATCCCATGCTTGAAAAGCAGCAAGTCCTGACTGTTGCCTGGCAAACTGTTTCAGTTTATCAAACTCCTTTTGCGCCTGCGGTTTGGCGCGCGCGACCAGATCATCCAGAAAATGCAGCACGGCATCGGTGGACTCGGCCATTTTGTTAGCGATCGAATACTCCGCGTAATTGTTGTAGCCGAGCAACTCTGCCAGCTTGTCACGGCACTTGAGAATGTCTGCCATGATTTCGGAGTTATCAAACTCGCCGGCATTCGGCCCCTGATCGGAAGCACGGGTGGAATAAGCCGTGTACATTTCTTCGCGCAGATTACGCGCATCGGCGTAAGTCATTACCGCAATATAGGAAGGTGCATCGAGTGTAAATAACCAGCCAGCGAGTTGTTCTTTCTCCGCCGCCTGCTTCGCCATGGCGCGAGCATAATCCGGCATGCCGCTTAACTTGCTTTCATCGACGATATGTTTTTTCCAGGCGCGGGTGGCATCCAGTACATTGTGTTCAAATTTTGATTTCAGCAACGAGAGTTTTTGTTTGATGTCCTTGAACTGCTGTTTCTTGTCCGCATCCAGCGCGACACCGCTTAACTTGAAATTCAGCAAGGCATTTTCTATTGTTTTCTTCTGTGCCTGATTTAATTTTTTGGACGCATCACTTTGTTGCAAGTGCAAATAGGCTTTATATAAATCTTCGTTTTGCGCCAGTTCGGTTGAATAGGCACTCAGCTTGCCAACACAGGCATCGTGTACGGCGCGCAGTTCTTTCGAGTTCATCACTGAGTTCAGATGTCGCACCGGTGACCAGATGCGCGACAAATTGTTATCGAGTATTTCCAGCGGTTTGATCA
>JAUPMA010000076.1 GCA_030836935.1 Pseudomonadota bacterium
CAATTGCGGCTTATCCATGCTGAAATGCACATCCCTGTGCATGTCGCCTAGGCAAGGCGCACTTTTCGAGGCGACGCTGAAGGGGAATACAAAAACAAAAGAAACTGCAAAAGCAAGAGCAAAAAGACCAATACTGAAGAATAGTTTTCCATGATGTGAGTTTGCGCTTATCGGTTACTGCTCAGTCTTTTGTTTTTGCTTTTGGGCCTTTAGCAATTTACCGAACAGCGCAGACGACCCAGGGTGAAATGCACAGGGATGTGCATTTCAGTTTTGATAAGCAGGGACGCGCATCAAAACGGCCCTGAAGGGCGGCTGCGATGTTCGGGAACCCCGAAGGGGTAAATTGCGTGGCCCCAGCGTTTTTTGGTGACTTTTTGTCGCGTTTGACAAAAAGTTACTCGCCCAGAAGGGCGAAATAAAACTATCAGAGCCTGATGCAAAATCAGTAAACAATATCGCAATTAAATTCAGGAAAAATGCAAAATGAAAATCGGTACCCCTCTCTCTGAATCCGCTACCAGAGTCATGCTCCTTGGCGCCGGCGAGCTCGGCAAGGAAGTGATTATTGCTTTGCAAAGATTAGGCGTTGAAGTCATTGCCGTGGATCGTTACGAAAATGCACCCGGTCATCAGGTGGCGCATCGTGCGCATGTGGTTGACATGACTGATGGAGCGGCGTTACGCGCGCTGGTGGAAAAAGAAAAACCGCATCTGGTTGTGCCGGAAATTGAGGCGATTGCGACGGACATGCTGGCGCAAATTGAACAAGATGGTTTGGCCGTGGTGATTCCCACAGCGCGTGCCGCGCAGCTCACCATGAACCGCGAGGGCATTCGCCGGCTGGCGGCGGAAGAACTCGGATTGCCGACTTCATCCTATGCCTTTGCCAGCAGTCTGGAAGAGCTGCGTGCCGCCATTGATAACGGCATCGGTTATCCGTGTTTTGTGAAGCCGGTGATGTCGTCGTCGGGCAAGGGGCAATCGCGGCTGGAAGGGCCGGATGATGTGGCGGCAGCCTGGGAATATGCGCTCAACGCGGGCCGTGTAAAACAGTTGCGCGTCATTGCCGAAGGCCTGGTGGATTTTGATTACGAAATTACGCAACTGACGGTGCGTGCCAATAACGCAAAAGGCGAAACCGAAACGCATTTTTGCGCACCGGTGGGCCATGTGCAGGTGAATGGGGATTATGTGGAATCCTGGCAGCCGCAGGTCATGTCGGAAACGGCACTGGAAGAATCGCGGCGCATTGCCGGCAAGGTAACGGCAGCGCTTGGCGGGCGCGGTATTTTCGGTGTTGAGCTGTTTATCAAGGGTGACAAGGTTTGGTTCAGTGAAGTCAGCCCGCGTCCGCATGATACCGGGCTGGTGACGCTCATCAGCCAGTGGCAGAACGAATTTGAATTGCACGCCCGTGCCATTCTGGGCTTGCCGGTGGATACAACCTTGCGCAACGCCGGTGCCAGCGCAGTAATTTATGGCGGCATGAATGCCGCCGCTATCTGTTTTGAGGGTGTTGACCGGGCGCTGGCTGTTCCCGGCACGGAGCTGCGTTTGTTTGGCAAGCCGGAATCATTCATCAAGCGCCGCATGGGCGTTGCGCTGGCATCGGGTGGCAATGTGGATGAGGCGCGTGGCCGGGCCCGGCTGGCGGCATCGAAGGTTCGGCCCGTAAAATAACCGGATGTAAACCCGGCCGGCGTGGCAAGACTTCTCGTGATTTATCAGATTGTGAGTGTAATTCTTTATTTTTTAACAAAAAAATTTAATCGAATACTTTACCTTTGGTTCCGGATAAACTATGTTTTAACCAATAAAAAAATGATTATAGGGCAGGTGACACTTGGCAAATTTGACCGAAGTTTTCAGTCAAACCATTCGTTCCATTACTCCCGAAGCGCTCAGCGAGCGTTTTTTCAGCAATTCCGTCAGCAACTGGTGGCTTGAGGCCAGCAAGCTTCTGGCCAAATCCGGTTATGAAGGCGGCGAAATACAGGAAACCTTTTTTGTCGCCGTATTTTCCACCATGGGTCGATTGGCCAAGGTGGATGGCCGTGTCAGTGAGGCTGAAGTCAAATTCGCCTCGCGCGTGATGGAGCATCTCAAGCTCAATATCGAACAGAAACGCCTGGCCATTCGACTGTTCAACCAGGGCAAGCAGCCGGATTTTCATATTGATTCCGTACTCAACCGTTTTTATCGTATCTGCCGGCACCGTGTCAGTGTGCTGCAGGTATTCATCGAAACCCAGCTGCAACTGGCCAATGCCGATGGCGAACTCAATGACCGGGAGCTGTTGTTGCTCACCCGCATGTGCAAGCGCCTGGATATTTCCGATGCCATTTACAAACGCATAGGCCGTCGCGTCTGTGGCGCGAACTTTGATCGCCGGCGTAATGCCGAATCAGCCATGATGACCATGAACGATGCCTGCAATTTGCTGGGCGTCACCCGGTTGTCAAATCAGGATGAAGTGAAACAGGCTTATCGCCGGCTGATCAGCCAGTATCATCCCGACCGTGTTATCGCACAAGGCGCCGATGAAATGGATGTGTCACTGGCGAACGATACGGTGCAGGATATCCAGCAGGCCTATGAACTGGTGTGCCGGGTACGGAAATTTAAATAAGGTTAAAGTTTAAAGGTTAAAGTGCAAAGGAAAGCCGGGCAGGGTGTATCAGTGCAGCGCAACTGCTGTTGATGAGCAAAGGTTAAAAACAAACTTTTTTACTTTAACCTTTATCCTTCAAACTTTAATACTCATCCGGCACAAACATGTCCTTGTTAAATCGGGTTCCCCAATCCCTTCAGGCCAGAGTCAGTGCATACTGGCAAACTTGGCAATCTGCTTGCGAACAACAGTCCCTTGATCCTGATCCACTGGTTGAGATTTCGCTGCTGGGTTATGTCTGGGCGTGCAGTGATTTTGTTGCCACAACAACTTGTCGTGCACCGTCGCAGTGGCTTGATCTGGTGCGCAGTGGTGCGCTGCAAACATCATTGTCACTTGCCGATTATCAGCAATTCCTGCATGCACAAACTGATGCCATCAAGCCGGCCAATGATGCGTTGCTGATGCAGAAACTGCGTCAGTTTCGCCAGCAACAGATGGTGCGTATTGCCTGGCGTGACCTGGCAGGTGTTGCCGCAACAAATGAAACGCTGGCCAATCTGACAGATCTCGCCGAAGCCTGTGTGGATGTGACGCTGGAATATTTATATCAGGATCAATGCCAGCTGCTCGGCACACCCATGGACAGTTCCGGTAATGCGCAGCGCATGGTGGTGCTGGGCATGGGCAAGCTCGGCGGACATGAGCTGAATTTTTCATCCGATATTGATCTGATTTTTGCCTTTGCCGAAGAAGGTGAAACCCAGGGCGCGCGCAGCATGGATAACGGCGAATTTTTTCTGCGCCTGGGTCAGCGGTTCATTCGTGTATTGAATGAAATTACGGCTGACGGTTTTGTGTTTCGCGTCGATATGTTTTTGCGGCCGCATGGTGCCAGCGGTCCGCTGGCAATGAGTTTTGACGCCATGGAACAGTATTACCAGACTCAGGGCCGTGATTGGGAACGCTACGCCATGATCAAGGCGCGGGTGATTGGCGGTGATCGCGAGGCGGGCAATCAGTTAATGAAAATGTTGCGGCCATTTATTGCTCGCCGTTATCTGGATTTTGGTGCGTTTGAG
>JAUPMA010000077.1 GCA_030836935.1 Pseudomonadota bacterium
GGTTGATGTGGTGAAGGGCGCTGCAGGATTGCGTTTGCGCTGTTTGGTTTCAACTTCGGTAACCTTGAGCTTGCCAGCGGCGACCTTGGTTAAATTATTTTGTGCGTTATGCGCAGTGTCGCCATCTGTAAAACTGAATTGCTCAACCTTGTTGTTCTGATACAAACGCAATTTGGCGGCAAAGGCTTTATTGTCCTTGTCGCAATCGGCTTCAATAGTCCAGTATTCACGCGCCTCAAATTTTTCAATTTCTTCTTCGCGCTCAACAATCAAACGCAGCGCCGGACTTTGTACCCGGCCGGCTGATAATCCGCGTTGCACTTTTTTCCACAACAGCGGCGACAAATTAAAACCGACAAGATAATCCAGCGCACGCCGCGCCTGCTGGGCGTTAATCAGATCAATCGACAAGTCACGCGGGTGCTCAATGGCATATTGAATGGCGCGTTTGGTAATTTCATTAAACGCAACGCGATAAACCTGTTTGTTTTTCAGCGCATTATTTTCTTTGAGGATTTCATGCAAATGCCAGGAGATGGCTTCACCTTCGCGATCCAAGTCCGTTGCCTGGTAGAGTGCGTCGGCTTTTTTCAGCGCTTTTTTGATACTGTCGACATGCTTCTCATTTTTTTCAATGAGCTGGTATTTCATGTCGAAGTTGCCTTCGGTATCCACCGCGCCTTCTTTCGGAATCAAATCGCGCACATGACCATACGACGCAAGGACTTCAAAATCCTTGCCCAGATATTTCTTGATGGTTTTGGCCTTGGCGGGAGACTCGACGATGACCAGATTCATACTCATGGCGGGCAAATGTGCGGTGATTGGGTGTCAGTGCATATAGTTCACGTTCTGTTCGAAAACCATGCTTTCCATCCATGCATAGGCATTTTCCTCGCCGGGATGGTTGTAAAGAACAATCATTACAATCCATTTTAATTGCTCCAGATCGAGTTCGATATCGAGTGCAATGACACGATCGAGTACCAGCTCGCGGGTAACTGGCGTGAGTATGTCGCCATCTTCAAGATGCATGATGAACCCCATGCATTCGGCATCCAGAAGCTGTTTTTCCAGTTCGCTGTATATGCGTGTGGATGTAGTCTTGCGCGGACCGCGCATGGAATCCTGGACTTCGATCAAATCTTCCAGCCAGGTAAATGCCTTGTGGATTTCGTGCAGCGGGAAGCCGAGCTGTTCCAGTTCATCCAGCAATTCATGGCGCTGCGGATCAATGGCGGCCTCGTCTTCGATGAAATTTTCGAACAGGTACATCAATACATCGACAGCGGTTTGCTTCATGAATCCCCTGGCCTGTTATGGCCTTGTTAGTTACAGCAACTGAATCAGCGCATACGGGCATATTGCCCGGAACGGGAAACCACTGTGCCTTGCAGCTCCAGTATCAGCAGCATGGAAGCGATATCGGCTGCCTTGAGCTGGCTGCGTTCCACCAGCTCGTCGATACTGACTGGCTCGTATTCCATGCAATCCAGAAGTCGCTGGTAGCTGGCATCCGGCGCGGCAACAGCTGGCTGATGAATGGCTCCCTGATTTGGGGCGGTAGTATGGCGTGACAGGTTGAGATTTACCAGCATTGCCAGTTCTTCGAGGATATCGTCGGCCGTTTCCACCAGCTTCGCACCCTGACGGATCAGGCTATGGCAGCCACGTGCCAGCGGATTGTGAATGGAACCGGGAATGGCAAAAACCTCGCGCCCCTGTTCCATCGCGAGGCGCGCCGTAATCAGCGAACCGCTTTCCTTCGCCGCTTCAACCACCAGTGTGCCAATGGCCAGGCCACTGATAATACGGTTACGGCGCGGAAACAGCCCCTTGTGCGGCTCCGTGCCAACTGGTGCTTCGGTTACAAGGCAGCCGCATTGCGCAATCTGCCGGGCCAGCTCCCTGTTGGATGGCGGATATATCCTGTTCAGCCCATTGGCCACAACCGCCACGGTGCCCGCCAGTCCTTCCAGCGCACCCTGATGGCAGGCGCTGTCTATGCCGCGCGCCAGCCCGCTGGTAATGGTGAGTCCGGCATTGGACAAATGCCGGGCAAATTCCTGTGCCGTGCGCTGGCCCACCGCCGTCGGTGTGCGGCTGCCTACCATGGCCAGCTGCGGTTGCTGCAGGTAATCCGTGTCTCCGATGGCAAACAGCAGCCACGGCGGATCAGCGATGGTTTTTAATTGCGGCGGGTAGCTGTCGGCATCAAAACAGATAATCTGGTGGCCAGGATTCTCCAGCCAAGCCAGATCACGTTCGACACCGGCCAGATCCGGTGACTTGATGGCATCAATGGTTTCGTTACGGATATTGAATTGCCGGAGCGTTTCGCGATCCGCATCCAGTACGGCGCGCGCCGTGCCGAAATACGCCAGCAGGCTGAGCAGTTTTCCGGGATGGGCATTGGCGCGAAGCAGCGCCAGGCGGTCAGGTAAATCGGGAGGCACCAAGGCCATGACATATCCTTATGACTGGGAAAGTGGCAAGGTACAAGTTTCAGGCAGCAAGTAAAAGCATTTTCTCGCTTGCTACTTGCTACTTGCTACTTCACTGCGGATTACGCACAGCATCATTCTTGCGAATAACGCGCGTGGATTCGAGTATCAAACCATAGCTGACATTTTCAAACACCTTGAAAATCATCATCAGGCCACTGCGTTCGTCCGGCAGGGTAATGCCGATTTTTTCTTCCTGGCCACGCTCGAGTGTCTTGCGAGCCAGAAACTTGTCACGCGCTTCACCGCCACGGAAATAGGTAGCCAGCACGTTGCCAACCTGCAGGCCGGCATCTTCACCCTTGTTGATCACCACAATCTGGTATTTGGCGGTGGAGGAAATGGCGTCAAACAGCGAAATCACCCGCGCATCCACCTGCTGCTCCGGCACCTTTGGATAATACAAGTGGCCGAACTCACTCTTGTCGGTAGTCAGCAGAAAGTCACCCACCAGAATTTCGCGCGATGTGCTCTGCAGGGTGGCCGTGGCCGGATCACCATACAGGTCAATGCGGGCTTCGCCGGCATACACAATTTCGTAGCCCAGAATGTCATCGGATTCCGGATCGCGGAATTCGTTGCCCTTGCGGTACACGCTGTAACGCACCCGGTCGCGATCCAGCATGCCGTAAATATCGCGTACATAAATCCGGTTGTCCGAAGCCATGATCAGGTGCGCATCATCACTGGCAACAATATAGGGCGACTTGTCCAGCTCGTGCCGCGTAACAACCTTGGGATTGATGAGAAACTGCTTGATGGCATCACTGGGAATAGTCGGAATTGCAATGGCCCGATCGGTGCGATGCACAGCCGGACTCAGCTTCACCACTTTGCGACCATCCAGGGTGGCGCTGCCGGTGTCCGTGCGGATTGCCCTTTCTTCTGTTGCCACGGCCGCCTGTTCTGCTGGCGCCGCCTCAACCACTTCGCTGCGCATCACCTGCAAGGTCGGCTTGCCATTGATGTAGGTCAGCGACAGCATGTCGCCCGGATAAATCAGATGCGGATTATCCAGCTGCGGATTGCGATACCAGATTTCCGGCCAGTACCAGGGATCCACCAGAAAACGGCTGGCTATACCCCACAGGGTGTCGCCTTTTTTCACAACATATTCTCTGGGATAATCGGCCCTGATTTTCACATCATGTATTGCCGGTGGCGCTGTTTCTGTCGCGGCTACCGGCGCAACAGCATTTTCCCGGGCGGCAACCGGTTCGGATACCTGCGCTTCTTCAAGCGGCTGTGTCACGGCATCCGTTGCCTGTGCGGCGGCTGGCGGCACATCAGATGTCTGGTTTTCCTCGGAGGCTGACCAGGGAGACGGCTTGTTTGAACAGGCTGGCAACGCCAGTGCTGATGCAATCAACAGGCAGGTAAGGGTAAGCTGGTGGCGGTTATTATTGGTAGACAAGGCTGTTTTCCCTCGCATGTTGTAACCCGATATATGCATAACGCTCGTTGAAATCTGTTTCCCAACAAGCTGTTAACTAGAATTTTCAAGAGTTTAGCTTATAAACTTTATAATATGAAGTAAGTGTCGGAAGTAAGTTTGACACGCCTGTTCAAGAAACGAATTCAGGAATCCTGATCAATGGCCCTGCTGGATATATTGCACTACCCCGATGAACGCCTGCGCAACAAGGCCAGGCCCGTTGCAGCTGTTGATGACGGTGTTCGCAAACTGGTGGATGACATGTTTGAAACCATGTATCACGCCCCGGGCATTGGTCTGGCCGCAATTCAGGTGAATGTTGCCAGGCGGGTGATCGTGGTGGATGTTTCAGCAGAAAAAAACCAGCCGATGTGTTTCATCAATCCGGAAATCCTGGCGAAAGATGGCGTGGAACAGCACGAGGAAGGCTGCCTGTCGGTGCCGGGCTTTTACGAAACCATTGAACGCGCCGAACACATCAAGGTGCGCGCACTGGATCGCGACGGCAATTCATTTGAACTGGAAACCGGCGAGTTGCTGGCCATTTGCATCCAGCATGAAATTGATCATCTGGATGGCAAATTATTCGTGGATTACCTGTCGCCACTCAAACGCAATCGCATCAGAAAGAAACTCGAAAAAGCCCAGAAAGCGGACATCATGTAATGCCTGAAAAACTGCGGATTATTTTTGCCGGCACCCCGGAATTTTCGGTGCCGCCCCTGCAAGCACTGATTGATTCACCGCATGATGTCGTCGCGGTGTACACCCAGCCCGACCGCCCGGCGGGCCGTGGCCGCAAACTCACACCCAGCCCGGTGAAAGAGCTGGCGCTGGCGCACAACATACCTGTTTTCCAACCCGTCAACTTCAAGGCAGAAGAAGACCGGCATGCACTGGCCGCACTCAAGGCCGATTTGATGGTGGTCGTCGCCTACGGCCTGATTCTGCCGCAAGTTATTCTCGACGCCCCGCGACTCGGCTGCATCAACATTCACGCCTCCTTGCTGCCGCGCTGGCGCGGCGCCGCCCCCATCCAGCGCGCCATACTCGCGGGCGACACCGAAACCGGCATCACCATCATGCAAATGGAAGCGGGGCTCGATACCGGGCCAATGCTGCATATCGAATGCTGCCCCATTGCACCCGACGACACCGGCAGCCGCCTGCACGACAAACTCATGGCGCTGGGCGCGCAGGCGCTGATGAAATCCCTGCCCGGATTAATCAGCGGTACCTTGCGCGCCGAAAAACAGAATGATGCCCTCGCCTGTTACGCCGCCAAGCTGCAAAAAAGCGAAGCCCTGATTAACTGGCAGGACGATGCCGAAAAAATTTACCGCCAGATTCGCGCTTTCAATGCCTGGCCAGTGGCGCAGACGCCATTGCATCTCAACGAGCAGCAACACTCACAGAAAAATACTGCCGCCTCACCCTCACCCACCGCCAGCTCCGCTGACGGTTCCCCCTCTCCCCAAATGGGAGAGGGTAACCCGGTGTCGCAACGCGACAACCATGTTCAGATGCTGCGCATCTGGCAGGCGCAAGTCATGCCCTATTGCACCGATGCCACACCTGGAAAAATCCTGAACTGCGACAAAAAAGGCATTGATGTTGCCACCGGTGCCGGCGTGTTGCGCTTACTGCAAATTCAGCTGCCCGGCGGCAAACCCATGGCGGTGGCGGATTTTTTCAATGCGCATGACTTAAATGGCGCGCTACTTGGCACCAGTCACCAGACTCACGATCACTGAAAAGACTTTGACACAGAGGCACAGAGACGCAGAGCCATGATAAAAATAATTTCTCCGCGCCTCTGCGCCTCTGTGTCAAACGATTATTAATCCATGTCCGAAACCCATAACGCCCGCCAACAAGCCATCCACGCCCTGCGTGCCGTGATCGAACACGGCGAATCGCTAAGCACGGCGTTGCCGCACGCATTGCGCGACCTGAATTTTCGCGATGCCGCATTTGCCCAGATGCTGGTGTACGGTGTAATGCGCTGGCGCTGGCGCCTGGAAGCCGTGTTGCAGCAACTGCTGCAAAAACCATTAAAGGCCAAGGATGAAGATGTGCGCCTGTGTTTGCTGATTGGCCTGTTTCAGTTAGCCGATACCCGCGTGCCCGATCACGCCGCGGTAAATGCCAGTGTTGAGCTGGTGAAGCAACTGAAACGAGAATGGGCGGCTGGCATGGTCAACGCTGTATTGCGCAATTTCATCCGCCGCAAGGATGAGTTGCTGGCGGAAGCCGACAAGGACTGGCAGGCGAAATACGCGCATCCGATCTGGCTGATCAAGCAACTGCGCACCGACTGGCCGGAGCACTGGCAAGCCATACTCGACGCCAACAACCAGCAGGCGCCGCTGACCTTGCGCGTGAATCCGCAAAAAATTTCGCCGGCAGAATTCGTCACGCAACTCGACCGCGAGCTGACGCAAGACGGCAACGCCATCACCCTGCAACAAGCCTGTGATGTCAAAAGCCTGCCCGGCTATGACGAAGGCTGGTTTGCGGTGCAGGATGCCGGCGCGCAACTGGCTGCGCCCTTGCTGGATGTACAACCCGGACAGCGCGTACTCGATGCCTGCGCCGCACCCGGCGGCAAAACTGCGCATCTGCTGGCGCTGCAACCGGATTGTGATTTGCTGGCGCTGGATGCAGCCGAATCGCGGCTGGCGCGCGTGGCCGACAATCTGTGTCGTTTGGGTTTCTTGCCAGCTAACACCCCCCCTCTCCCCAACCCTCTCCCACAAGGGGAGAGGGAGCAGCTGCGCTGCGCGATTATTATTAAAGCGGGCGATGCCGCCCAGCGCGACAGGAGGGATTGAAAATATTTCGATCGCATTTTGCTCGACGCGCCCTGCTCCGCCACCGGCGTGATTCGCCGCCATCCCGATATCAAAAGCCTGCGCCGTGCTGAAGACATTGCCGAACTGGCCGCCACCCAGCAAGCCTTGCTGCACAACCTCTGGCCCATGCTGGCACCCGGCAGCCTCTTGCTCTACGCCACCTGCTCGGTGCTGAAAATTGAAAACGAACAACAGATAGCCGCTTTTCTCGCCGTCACCGCCGATGCCAGCGAACACATCATCACTGCTGACTGGGGCATCGCCCGCCCTCACGGCAGACAGATTCTGCCCGGCGACCACAACATGGACGGCTTTTATTACGCCCTGTTGCGCAAACAGGGTGCATGACGAAATCAGGGCAGCCACAAGGGCTGCCCCTCGGCCGTGTTATCGCGTAGGGGCAACCCTTGTGGTTGCCATCTCGCCTGCCAACCCCTTTAACCTTTAACCTGTGCGGCGTACACTGCGCGCCGTGCATCAGCGGTAACAAATCCACTTATGAAAATTCTCATACTCGGTGCCGGCCAGGTCGGCTCATCCGTCGCCGCCAATCTGGCATCCGAAGCCAATGACATCACGCTCATTGATGCCGACAGCGAACGCCTGAGCCAGTTGCGAGACCGGCTGGATATTCAGACCGTCACCGGCAATGCCGCGCATCCCGACATCCTGCAACAGGCCGGTATCGAAGATGCCGACATGCTGATTGCCGTCACCAACAGCGATGAAACCAACATGGTGGCCTGCCAGGTCGCCTGGACGTTGCACCACACACCGACCAAAATTGCGCGCATCCGCTCGGCGCAATACCTCGCGCATCCCGAACTGTTCATCGGCAACGCCTTGCCGATTGATGTACTCATCAGCCCGGAAGAAATTGTCTGCAACTACATCGCCAACATCATTGATTATCCCGGCGCACTGCAGGTGCTGGAATTTGCCGGCGGCAAAGTGGTTCTGGTGGGTTTGAAAGCGTATTACGGTGGCCCGCTGGTAGGCCATGAGTTGCGCCAGATTCGCGAACACATGCCAAAAATTGACACCCGCGTTGCCGCCATTTACCGCCGTGGCCGCGCCATCATTCCCATGGGCAACACCGTGGTTGAAGCCGATGACGAAATATTTTTCATTGCCGCCCGCGAACATATTCACGATGTCATCCGCGAGCTGCGTCGCGCCGACAAAAAGAACAAGCGCATCATGATTGCCGGTGGCGGCAACATCGGCCGGCGGCTGGTGGAACGCCTGCAAGACAAACATCAGGTCAAAATCATCGAGAGCAATGCCAAGCGCGCCCGTTATCTGGGTGAAGTGCTGCATAACGTGGTGGTACTGCACGGCGATTCTTCCAACGAGGAATTATTGCTGGAAGAAAATATCGACACCATGGATGTATTTGTCACTGTCACCAACGATGACGAAGACAACATTCTTTCAGCCATGCTGGCCAAGCGTCTCGGTGCCGGCAAGGTAATGTCCATCATCAACCGCCCGGCCTATGTCGATCTGGTGGAAAGCCAGGAATTCATTGATGTGGCAATTTCGCCGCAACAGGTCACCATTGGCGCACTGCTGGCGCATGTGCGCCGTGGCGACATCGTGGCGGTGCATTCGTTACGCCGCGGCGCAGCGGAAGCCATTGAAGCCATTGCCCATGGCGATGCCAAAACTTCCAGGGTGGTGGGCCGCATGATTGAGGAAATCATGCTGCCGGAAGGTGCCAGCATCGGCGCCATTGTACGCGGCAAGAAAGTCATCATCGCCCACCACAACACCGTCATCCAGTCCGAAGACCATGTCATCCTGTTTCTGGTGGACAAACGCTACATCGCTGATGTTGAACGACTGTTCCAGGTCGGCATTACTTTTATTTGAAATAAGTGGCAAGGTTAAAGTTTAAAGTAGCAAGGAAAAGCCAAAAGCAAAAAACAAGAGACATAAAATTGAGTCCGCGAATGAACACCAATCAACACCCATGCCTGTTTGACAGCAGACTGAAGTCAAAAGAAAAAAGATTTGGCG
>JAUPMA010000078.1 GCA_030836935.1 Pseudomonadota bacterium
GCCATTATCCAGATCCCGCGTGCATTGCCGCGCATCATTCAGTTACCAAAAAATTTATGCGGCAATGGCAAAAATGATTTTGTGTTTCTGTCATCGGTTGTGCACGCTTTTGTCGAGGACCTGTTCCCCGGCATGAAACTCAAGGGCTGTTACCAGTTTCGCGTTACCCGCAACAGCGATTTATATGTGGATGAGGAAGAAGTGGACGATTTGCTGCGCGCCGTGGAAGGCGAACTGGGCTCGCGCCGTTTTGGTGATGCTGTACGCCTGGAAGTTGCGCACGATTGTCCCGAATCCATTTACAAATATCTGCTGACAAAATTTGAACTGGAAAAAAGCGATCTGTATCAGGTTGAAGGCCCGGTCAACATCACGCGACTTTCTGCCGTGTACGACATGATTGATCGCCCCGATCTGAAGTTCAAACCATTTACACCGGCCTTGCCGTCACAAATTGGTCTCAGTGCCGATCTGTTCGAAGCCATCCGCAGTCAGGACATCCTGTTGCATCATCCCTATGAATCCTTTGCGCCGGTTGTTGATTTTGTCCGCTCCGCCGCCAGTGATCCCAACGTGCTGGCCATCAAGCAGACACTGTATCGCACGGACGCTTCCTCGACCGTAGTGGACGCGCTGGTCAGCGCCGCAAAATCCGGCAAGGAAGTCACTGTTGTGGTGGAACTGCGCGCGCGCTTTGATGAAGAAGCCAATATTTCGCTGGCATCGCGCCTGCAAACGGCTGGCGCCCATGTGGTGTATGGTGTTGTGGGCTACAAGACTCACGCCAAAATGCTGTTGATAATTCGCCGCGAATCACAAAAACTTCGCCAGTATGCCCATGTCGGTACCGGCAATTACCACTCCCGCACGGCACGCCTGTACACGGATTACGGTTTGTTCACCGCCAACAAAAAAATCTGTGAAGACATCAATCGTGTATTCCAGCAACTGACCAGCATGGGACGCACCAAGGATCACAACAAAATCCTGCAATCGCCCTTTACACTGCTCAACAGCATGCAGGCCAAGATTGAACGGGAAATCAATCATGTCAAAAATGGCAAAGCCGGCCGCATCATCATCAAACTCAATGCGCTGATTGAAGCCACACTGATTCAATCGCTCTACCGCGCGTCCATGCGCGGCGTAAAAATCGATTGCATTGTGCGCGGCATGTGTTCGCTGCGGCCCGGCATTCCCGGGTTGTCGGAAAACATACAGGTACGTTCGATTGTTGGCCGCTTTCTTGAACATGACCGGGTAATTTACTTTGCCAACGGTGGTGAACCGGAAGTGTATATTTCCAGCGCGGACTGGGCAGAGCGCAATCTTTATCGCCGTGTTGAAATTGCCACACCGGTAGAATACAAACCCCTGCAGGAGCGCATTATCAATGAGCTGCATTATTATCTGCTGGATAACACCCAGGCATGGCTGCTGAGCGCCGATGGCAGTTATACCCAGCTCACGCCAAAAGATAATCAGGAAGCGTTTGTGGCACAGCAGAAGTTGTTGCAGGATCTGGCGGAAACATCTTGAAACATCACCGGGTTGGCGGATAATAAACAGCGTCAAACAATTTCTTTGTTCAATCTGTTTCCATTCATCATGCCCACAAAAAAATCAAACATAGATCAGGCAAGGCTCGACCGTGTTGTTGCGCAGGCGCACAAGGACAGCGAAAAACGCGGCCACGGCTATCGCGAACAGGCGTTAAAAATGTATGCGTGGATTTGCGGCCGCTGCAGCCGCGAATTCAACCATGCCAATGTGCGTGAGCTGACGGTGCATCACAAGAATCACGATCATGATTTCAATCCGCCTGATGGCAGCAACTGGGAACTGCTCTGCCTGTATTGCCACGATAATGAACACCAGCGCTATACCGAGCAGCTGGCGCAGCATGGCATCGAGCTGGGCAGCGACAAAAAGAAAGAAGCCACCTTTCAGCCGTTTGCCGACCTGAAAAGCCTGCTCAAGAAAGACCCTACCTGAACCTTCCCCCATCCCCTGCGGCCACGCCCGGACACACATTCATCCGGGGTTTCGGCGTCCAATTGTATTTCCTGGTCTATAATCCAGCCAAATCATGGGTTTACAACCCGTTCTTGAAACATAACATGAAAAACTGACATGACCATGAATAACCTGTTGAAATCCTTTAATGATTTATCCATCAGCCGGCGGCTGTTCATATTGTTTACCGTGCCGCAGGCATTGCTCAGCGCCATGCTGGCCATTGAATTATGGGAATTAAAGGAAGAAACAGCCTACACCGGGAACGTCATAATCATTCTGCTGCTGGTCATGATTTCCCTGACCGCCCTGTATTTGCTGATTCAGCGCACCATCACCCGGCCATTATTGAATGCCGTGCAGAACGGCCTGGATGCAATTTCCGGCGTCATGAACAACATCACGACCAACCGCAAGACGGACAACAATATCCTGATCAAAAACGATGGCACTTCTGAAACCCGCCAGACAGTCAATGCGTTTTTCTGCCTGGCAACAGAACTGAATGACATTGTTGAACGCGAAAAGGAAATCAACGCCGATCTCGAAGGCAAGGCCGAGTTTATTCTGGATGTGGTTTCCCGTGCCGCCGTGGGCGACCTGACCGGCGACATGATGGTTTTTTCAGGCACCGATTCCGTTGCCCAGGTAGCCGCCGGCGTCAGCACCATGCTGGCCAATCTCAATAATCTGGTAAAACAGGTACAGGTTTCCGGTATCCAGGTGACTTCCTCGGCAACAGAAATTGCCGCCACTTCAAAGGAACAGGAAGCCACCGTTGCCGAACAGGCCGCCAGCACCAACCAGATCATGTCCACGATTACCGAAATTTCCGCCACCGGCAATGAACTGCTGCACACCATGGATGAGGTTCGCAAGGTAGCCGAAAACACCGCCGTATCGGCCAACCAGGGCCAGCTGGCCATGACTTCCATGGAAAACACCATGGAACAAATGCGCGCGGCCACTGAATCCATTTCATCCAAGCTGGCTGTGCTCAGCGAAAAAGCGGACAACATCAACAATGTGGTTACCACCATCAACCGCGTGGCCGATCAAACCAACCTGCTTTCGCTCAATGCCGCCATTGAAGCAGAAAAAGCCGGCGAATATGGCCGCGGATTTTCTGTGGTGGCAACCGAAATCCGTCGTCTCGCCGACCAGACGGCCGTGGCCACCTGGGATATTGAACAGATGGTGAAGGAAATGCTGTCGGCCGTGTCTGCCGGCGTCATGAGCATGGACAAGTTCCGGGAAGAGGTGAATCGCGGCGTAAATGATGTGGCAAAAGTCGGCGTTCAGCTCAGCAACATCATTGAACAGGTGCAGGCGCTGCTGCCACGGTTTGAAACGGCTACTGAAGGCATGCGCTTGCAGGCTGAAGGCGCCGAACAAATCAAGGAAAGCATGATTCAGCTGAATGAAACGGCGCAGCAGACCGCTGAATCATTGCACCAGTCCAACCAGTCGATTGACCAGCTCAAGGAAGCGGCACGCGGTTTACAGGAAGGCGTATCCTTATTCAAAGTTACTGACTAATGCTGCTGCTCACCATGAATATCGACGCCCAGCGTTTCGGACTGGATGCGCAACACATCATCGAAATTATTCCGCTGGTAAAACTCGATCATGTGCCGCTGGTCGAGGATTGTATTCGCGGAATTTTCAATTATCGCGGCACACCGGTACCGGTTATTGACCTGTGCATGTTTTTTGAAAATCACAAATGCCGCGACAATCTTGGCAGCCGCATCATCATCATTCACATCAAAATGCCGGATGGCACAGACAAAACCATCGGCTTGCTGGCAGAACACATGACCGAAGTAATCAAATGCAATCCGAAGGATTTCACACACAGCGGCATTCACGCTGCCAAGGCTCCATTTTTGCAGCATGTTTACCCGTACAACAATGAATTGATCCAGATTATTGATGTAACAAAAGTCATCCCCGATTCCATCTCGCAACAATTAGGCACCGTCGGGCTTTCCTGAAGAAATGAAATATGGATACCTCACTCGACATGCTCAAGGAACTGTTAAAACGCGAAATCGGTCTGGATACCAGCACCATCGGCGAATCGTCCATCAAAAAGTTTCTGGGGCAGAGAATGCGCGCCTGCAACCTGACTGACATCGATGATTATTACAAACGCCTGAACAGCGACCGCAATGAATTATCCGCTTTTCTGGAAACAGCCGTCATTCCCGAAACCTGGTTTTTCCGGGATATACGTCCCTTTACCCTGATGCTCAATGCAATGAAAACCAGCCCGCTGAAATACAGCAACAATCCGTGCAGCATTCTCAGTATTCCCTGCTCCACCGGCGAAGAACCCTACTCCATTGCCATGTATTTGTTGCAGTCCGGAATTCCTGCCAGCAGCTTTCGCATCAAGGCCGTGGACATCAGCCAGCGGGCACTGGATATCGCGACACAGGGTTATTACGGCAACAATTCC
>JAUPMA010000079.1 GCA_030836935.1 Pseudomonadota bacterium
ACCTTTGACCTGCGTTACGACAACCGCATTGAGCAACCGCGACCCACGACCCAGGCCGTCATGTTCTGCATCATGGATATTTCGGGATCAATGGGACGTGACGAAAAAGACATGGCCAAGCGTTTTTTCATGCTGTTATATCTTTTTCTTACCAGGACTTATGAAAAGATTCAGGTTGTATTCATTTCGCATCACACAGTTGCCAACGAAGTGGATGAGGAAACATTCTTCTATTCCCGCGAGACCGGGGGCACTGTTGTCTCCAGTGCGTTGAATCTGCTTGGTCAGATCATCAAGGAGCGTTACCCGTCATCAGAGTGGAATATTTATGCCGCCCAGGCCTCGGATGGCGACAACTGGCACAATGATTCGCCAACCTGCCGGAAAATAATGGAAGAAGAGATCATGCCGTTTGTGCAGTATTATGCCTACATCGAAATAACCGAAGATCGTCACCAGAATCTCTGGCAGGAATATCTTGCGGTCAAGTCTCGCTGGGATAACTTTGCCATGCAGCGCATTGAAAGTGCAGCCGACATTTATCCGGTTTTCAGAAAACTTTTCCAGAAACAGCCAAAATGAACCGGAATCATATCTCTGAATCATCCGAATGGACATTTGAACTGGTTGAAAAATATCACAGCGAGATTGCGCGCGTGGCTGGCGGGTTTGGTCTTGACACTTATCCGGTGCAACTTGAGATTATTACCGCCGAACAGATGCTGGACGCCTATTCATCAGTTGGCATGCCGGTTGGTTACGGCCACTGGTCATTTGGCAAGGAATTTTTAAGCAACGAAAAACGCTACAAGCGTGGCCACATGGGACTGGCTTATGAAATTGTCATCAACTCCAATCCATGTATTGCCTATCTGATGGAAGAAAACACCATGACCATGCAGGCACTGGTCATGGCTCATGCCGCCTATGGCCACAATTCCTTTTTCAAAAGCAATTACATGTTCACAACCTGGACCAGTGCCGACGCCATTATTGATTATCTCTTGTTTGCAAAAAACTATATCGCCGAATGCGAGCAGCGTTATGGCGAGGAACAGGTTGAAATGGTTCTGGATTCCTGTCACGCCCTGAAAAACTTTGGCGTTGACCGGTACAAGCGCCCGCCGAACCTTTCACTACAGGAAGAACAGGCGCGCCAGAAGGAGCGCGAAGCCTATCTGCAATCGCAGGTCAATGAATTGTGGCGCACTATTCCGGCAAGAGATGCGCGTGGAAGCAGCAGTGAAGACAGGCGTTTCCCGGCCGAGCCACAGGAAAACATTTTATATTTCATCGAAAAGAATGCGCCACTTCTTGAACCATGGCAGCGCGAAATTGTGCGCATCGTGCGCAAAATATCCCAGTATTTTTATCCGCAACGCCAGACCCAGGTAATGAACGAAGGCTGGGCCACCTTCTGGCATTACACCATTCTGAATAAAATGTACGACGAAGGACTGGTATCCGATGGCTTCATGATCGAGTTTTTACAATCCCACACCAATGTTGTGTACCAGCCTGCTTACGACAGCCCCTATTATTCCGGCATCAATCCGTATGCACTGGGATTCGCCATGATGAGCGACATACGCCGCATTTGCGAATTACCGACAGAAGAAGATAAACGCTGGTTTCCCGATATTGCCAACAGCAACTGGAACGAAACCCTGCACTTCGCCATGAGAAATTTCAAGGATGAGAGTTTTATCAGGCAATACCTGTCACCAAAACTGATCCGCGACTTCAAACTGTTTGCTTTGCTGGATGACGACAAGAAACCGGATATTGAAGTCAGCGCCATTCATGACGATGACGGCTACAAACACATTCGCCAATCCCTCGCTGAACAATACAACCTTGGCAGCATCGAACCCAACATACAAGTGTATAACGTGGACGTACGAGGAGATCGATCACTGATATTGCGCCACACCCGGCACAACCGCATGCCACTGGATGAATCCGCACAGGAAGTGATGAAGCATGCAAGAAGATTGTGGGGATTTAATGTGAAGCTGGAATCGGTGAATACGGAGAATAATGTAACGCAATCGTTTGAGTGTACAATCTGAAAATAATTCTACCAGAAATATCAGCAGACAGACCCGCTTAACGTGCGCACTTGCAGGCGCCCGCCTTCATGCGTCCGGTAATGCTCATAAATAGCATCAATACGCTCATGATTATTATAACTGCCATCAATTAGCTTATAAGAAACAATCTCAACGCTTTCATCCAGAATAATATCAAGATTATCCAGCGCCGATGTTATGAAAGATGCAATCTTGTGTGGCTTCGGCCCGATCATGGAGAATTGAAACTCCACCGGGTACTCAAACAGAACCACACTGACATCGGGTAATTGTCTGATCAAATCCAGTTTCTGTTTATTCTCTCTGCGGTGCGCCACATAAACAAAATGCACCACGGGATAAAGAGACCTGACTATACCTAACTGCTCCATGTAACTTCTTTCGGTCATCAAGCCAACTTCTGATAATGGTGACCCAAGAAAATATACGTTATCACTGCATTCCAAGGTCAGTGATGATTTCTTCAGATAGGAAAAACCATTAACAACCACCTGGTCTGGCGATTTAACATCAATATTGTAAGCAGTAAAAAAAACAGCCTTATCAACAGGTTTGTCATTCAACCCCTGAAATAAACGTTTTGCGGCCAGTTTTACTTTTTTCAGAAATTTATCCGGCTTGATTATCGATCGCCCCTGCATTCTCTGTCTGGCTATTTCAAGCGTCGCGGTTCCATCATCAAGCAGAATAGTTGTTTCATGCTTTGTCTGGTTAACAAAGTGCCGCATGAACTTATTATTGTTATCGCCAATGAAAATTTTCTTCACATTTGGAATAGAAGATGCCAGCCTGTTCAGGCGCCGAATACTAAAGACGGAACTTCTCAGCAAGGCATCTCCATGCTTATCAATCTCACCGAGGTCAACATTCTGTAACCATGGGTCATGCGCAAGCAGGCCGACTTTATTGAGCAAAGTGACATTAGGCCATTGCCTGCTGATGGCAACGAGTTTCATCAGTTGTAAATAGCTCTTACGGTCACCCATGACCAGCAGATAACAATCCTTGTCTTCCAGCCTGAAATAATGTTTTGCTTCGATAGCATTGAGTAGTTGCAGCGGCGATTTAACCAGGAAGACATTATTCATACGCAATAACTTTCAATACGATGTAACAAATAAAAATACATATAACAAAAATCCGTACTGTGTTTTGCGAAGCAATGATGGCTACACAGATCAGCTCAATTCATCCAATAATACAGGCGTATTGGCTGCAACATCACGCATAACCTTCTTGCCAAGTATTGATTCCAGATATTTTGGCGCCGCACCAAACCCGGGGCGAACGCTACCTACCGCATCGCGTGTGATGATTTCGCCCGCCTTCAGTGCTTTTACAAAATAAAGTGAGCGCCGGAATTTTACATTGCCCTGCTCGCTGGATTTGCGTCCGTAATCCACGCTTCCCAGCGCATCCCATGCCGTATGAGTACCTTTGCATAACGCCGCCAGTTCAGGTGGCTCCAGCGAGAAGCTGTCGTCTGGCCCGCCACCCTTGCGATCAAGGGTAAAGTGTTTTTCGATAATGCAGGCACCCAGGGCAACGCTGGCGATTGCGGTGGTGTTATCCAATGTATGATCAGACAATCCAGTAACCAAACCGAAACGCTGAATCATGTCCGGAATAATACGCAAATTGTAATCTGAGGCGGGTGCCGGGTAGCCGCTAACACAGTGAAGAATAGCCAGCTCTTTACAACCACCTTCACGCGCGGCATTGATGGCCTCCTGTATTTCTTCCGCATCGGCCATTCCGGTGGAAATAATCATCGGCTTGCCGGTACTCGCCACATATTTTATCAGCGGGAGATCAACTGCCTCGAATGACGCGATTTTGTAGGCTGGCGCATTAAGACTCTCAAGTAGATCAACTGCCGTGTTATCAAAAGGTGAACTGAAAATTGTAATGCCAAGTTTGCGCGCATGATCAAATAGCGGCGCATGCCATTCCCATGGCATGTGTGCTTCACGATATAAGTCATACAACGTGCGTCCATCCCAAAGCCCCCCATGAATACAGAATTCATCACTATCGCAATTCAGCGTAATGGTATCAGGCTTGTATGTTTGTAATTTGATGGCATCGGCCCCGGCCTTTTTTGCTTCTTCGATGATACGCAATGCCGTTTCCATTTTACCATTATGATTGGCTGACTATTCGGCAATTACGTAAGGTGGCGCATCCATACTGATTCGTCGGCCTGCAATATTGATGAATTTATCTTTATTCATTTGTATTTCTCTCTTTCCATGTCAGCCAGTCCTGGTTTAACAGACCAAAACAAATGACATCGTAATAATCCTTGTTAATCCGGTGCTGCTCACGCAAAACGCCTTCCTGCTGAAACCCAAGCGTTCGATGCAAACGGATTGAAGCTTCATTAAAACCCAATGCCTGGCCACATACTTTATGAAGCTTGAGAAAATTAAACGCAAATTCAATAGCGGTAATCCCTATTTTTTTTCCCATGCCTTTTGTTTGCCCGGGGACTGCATAAAACCCCCAATCAGACACTCCTCCTGGCAGGACCTGCGAGAAATGAACAAATCCTAACGGAACCGAATTTTCTTCCACTATCAGCAATCGTTTTGATTCATCACGATTCGCACGTGCAAACCACGCCTGATGCTCCTCAAATGATATTTCATGTTGCGTAAACATATAGCGGCGAACATCAGGATGATTTCTCCATTCCAGAACATTCCTGACATCCGTTTCAACCATGGGTCTGATTTGACAGGCATTAATCATGAGTCATTAACCAGTTTGTAATTCTCACTCCACCCTCACCGTCAACAATAGCACTACTTGCAAGTTGCATTTTTTGCAGATTCTCTGGCTGTATGGCTACGGCAAGCAGCCGATCCAAATCATATTGCAATTGCAGTGGACCATTTAACAACATGATGCAATCTTTTGCTGCAAGCGCATGGGCACCAGAACGCTGATTTTCTGCAAGAACCAATGTCAATGTCGGCAACCCAAGGCTACAACGTTCCAGCGCCGTCGTTCCAGCAGCACCAATCGCCAAATCACTTTCTGCCATTAATGCCGCCATGTCCTGAACATTCACCAGCACCTTCGTTTTCCATGACATCTGCGCGGCCTGATCGCGCACTTGCTCCAGCCAGGGTGCATGCGGCCCCATCACTACCGTTATATAACAGTCGTCCGGCAATGCACTGTTTTTCAATGCGTCCAGAACTCTGCCAGTAGCATTATCTTTGTCAACGCCGCCCATTGTAATGAGCAGATGTTTGAATTGTGCTGCTGTACGTCGCTGAAGGCTGTAGGTGCGAAGTGCAGCAAATTCAGGGCGCAGCAGCGCGTATTCAGTACCGGCAAGAATCTCGCAGCCATCCGGCACAAGCCTGGCATAATCGATGACTTTACGATCAAGGTTTTGATCCAGCAACAGATCGCAATCATGCTGACGATCCGCAAGGTCATCAATCACCATAATATGCGCACAGGCCGGTCGCACACTGCATTCCCAACGTGCATCCAGTGCATAGTGATCCACTATGACCCAATCAACAGGGGAATTATGCAATACAGCCAGCGTTTGTTCTGCGTCAGTTTCCCAGCTTGCACCAAGCCATGAAGCATGCACAGGATTCGCCTGCGCTTCCGTTTCTTCAGCAAAATGTGCAACTGGCAAGGCAAACACCTGAAAACTGCGCTGACGAATCAACTCAAGCAGGTTACCCGGGTGTTCGCGACAGATGAAACTGCACTGCGCACCACGCTCCCGAAGCGCCTGTGCAAGTGTCAGGCAACGCATGACATGGCCGGTGCCAATATTGAGCGATGCATCGGTACGAAAAACGATGGAAAAATGTTTCATCATGATCAAACAGATTGCTGCAACGCCTTGAGCATCCACTCGGCGCGCTCCCAGTCTTCCGGAGTGTCTATATCCTGCACGCGATAACGCGGCAGGATCACCGGTGCGGCACGCGGCGAGAAAATCGTCCTGCCATCCAGCCAGGCGCGGGCAACACCCCAGTAAAACTGGCCCGCATCATGATAAGCCTCTTCCAGATCCTGCGAACGTGTATTGAAATGTTCGGGGTTGAACATTTCAACACGCCCTTCGGTGTTGATGCGGATGGCGCGCTGAATCGGAAACGCGTAGCTGGTGACGGAAAAAGTATAATCACAACCGGTTTGTTGCAACACGTCCAGACCTTTACATAAATCTGAAGGCCGCACAAAAGGAGCCGTAGCGTAGATACAACACACTGCAACTGGTGTTGCACCATGTTGCTGTTGCCAGTTGATGGCGTGTGCAATCACCGGAATGGTGCCGGTATGATCATCCGACAATTCCGGCGGACGCATGAAGGGAACCTCAGCGCCATAACTACGGGCAACATCAGCAATTTCCGCATCATCGGTTGATACAATAATGCGATCAAAACAACCACTCTCGCGAGCCGCGTCAATCGACCATGCAATCATCGGACGGCCACAAAAAAGTTTGACATTCTTGCGTGGTATGCGCTTGCTGCCACCGCGCGCGGGAATAATGGCAATGTTCATGCGGCAACAGCCTTGCTCAACGCAGCCACCACCTGATCCTGTTGTACTTCACTCAGGCCTGAATACATGGGCAGGCTGATCGCCTCAGCGTAATAACGTTCCGCTTCCGGAAAATCGCCTGATTTAAATCCCATCTTCAAATAATAGGGCTGGGTATGAACCGGGATGTAATGCAGATTCACACCAATTCCCTGTTCACGCAGCGATTCGAATACCTGCTTATGCGACTTACCGTTTTTATCCGGCTGTAAACGAATAACATAAAGATGCAGACCGGAATAACTGTCTGGCAACTGCCAGGGCGTAATGACCGGCAAGTTCGCTAACAAGCCATCATAACGGCGTGCAAGCACATGACGTTGTGCTACGTATTGATCGAGCCGATTCATCTGGCTGACGCCGAGCGCAGCCTGCAATTCAGTCATGCGGTAATTAAAGCCAAGATCAATCTGCTGGTAATACCACGGGCCATCAGACGCATGCGTCATCTGTGACGGCTCACGGGTAATGCCATGGCTGCGCAACAAGGCCATGCGATTGGCGAGTTCCGCATTATTGGTGAGTGCCATACCACCTTCACCCGTAGTAATGATTTTAACCGGGTGAAAACTGAAAATAGTGATATCACTATAATGACCGTTACCGATGAATTCGCCGTGGTATTTACCACCAATGGCATGTGAAGCATCTTCGATAATTTTGAAACCGTAGCGTTGCGACAATTTGTGTATCGCCGCCATATCACAAGGCTGGCCACACAAATGCACAGGCACCAGGATTTTTGGCAAGCGCCCTTCTCGTTCGGCTTGTTGCAGTTTGCGTTCAAGTGCCTTGGAACAAAGATTGTAGGTGCGTGAATCAATATCAACAAAATCAACTCGCGCGCCACAGTAAAGACCACAATTCGCAGAAGCAACAAAAGTAATCGGGCTGGTCCACAGCCAATCTCCTGGGCCGAGACCCAGCGCCAGACAGGCAATGTGCAACGCTGATGTGGCGCTGTTTACCGCCACAGCATATTTGGCATTAACATGTTGCACAACCGCTTGCTCAAAACGCGGCACCATCGGTCCCTGAGTCAGAAAATCAGACCGCAACACTTCCACAACAGCATCAATGTCGGCTTGTGTAATCTCCTGACGACCGTATGGAATCATGGTTTAGATATTCCCGATTTTTTCACGATTGGCTGCAATCCATGCCTGTAATTCAGCGACAGTCATCCATTCCTTGTTGCTGCCACTGGTGTACTCAAAACCTTCAACCACCTTGTGTCCGTCTTTAATGCGTGCGGGTGATGAGCTCCAGTTATGAATGGCGGGCAGTATTTTGTAATGATCCGAATATTCGTAGGTATGAAAGGAATCTTCCGGGCTGATCATTTGTTCATGTAACTTTTCGCCTGGACGAATGCCAACAAATTCATGTTTTGCGCTGGGAACCGTCGCCATGGCCAAATCGGTTACTTTCATGGATGGAATTTTTTTCACATAGATTTCACCGCCTTCCATGTCATCGAATGCATGCCAAACCAGTTCAACACCCTGCTCCAGCGTAATCATGAAGCGCGTCATGCGTTCATCCGTGATGGGCAAAACACCTTTATCCCTGATTGACAGAAAGAACGGAATAACCGAGCCACGCGAACCCATGACGTTACCGTAACGCACCACAGCAAAGCGCGTATCGTGGCCGCCCGCATAAGAATTACCCGCAACAAAAAGCTTGTCGGATGCCAGCTTGGTAGCACCGTAAAGATTAACCGGGCTACTGGCCTTGTCAGTAGACAGCGCAACAACACGTTTAACACCTTTATCAATACAGGCATCAATCAGATTCATTGCGCCATTGATATTGGTTTTTACACACTCGAATGGATTGTATTCTGCCGTCGGCACAATTTTCGTCGCCGCCGCATGCACCACATAATCAACACCATCCAGTGCACGATACAGGCGTTCACGATCACGAACATCCCCAATGAAAAAAAGATCG
>JAUPMA010000080.1 GCA_030836935.1 Pseudomonadota bacterium
ATGGTATCCGATATGCACCGTGCCATCGGTGAAACCTTGTTTGATGTGCCCGAATTTACCGACTGGGCCGACAGCATTGCCGACCTGATGATTTATTAAAACTTATGACGCAGAGGCGCAGAGTCACAGAGGAAAGATTTTTTATGTTAAAAAAATCTCTGCGCCTCTGTGACTCTGTGTCAAAAAATGTCTGACGACTTAGAAAAGAAACTCGCCACCGCGCGTACCAGATTAATCCTGGATAAACCGTTTCTCGGTGCCATGGTATTGCGCCTGCCGATGATCGCCGCCAAACCTGACTGGTGCCAAACCACGTTCAGCAATGGCAAGGCGCTGTATTACAATCCGCAATACATTGAAGCGTTAAGTGCTGGCCAAACGCAATTCGCGCTGGCGAGTGAAACCCTGCATTGTGCCTTGTCGCATTTTGCGCGCCGTGGTCACCGCATTAAACAGCGCTGGGACATGGCCTGTGATCTCGCAGTGAATCCCATTTTGATTCAGGATGGCTTAACGCCGACACCGGACGCGCTGATTTTGCGTGAATATGAAGGCATGAGCGCGGAAGAAATTTATCCCTGCCTGCAAGATAACGACAACGATCGCGAGCGTGAGCTGGAGCAGAATGTCAATCCGGATTCGAATGGCGAAGGGGAAGGCGGCAAGGGCGAGGAGCAAAAACAAAAGGAAGGCAAGAATCAAACGCAGCGCAGTGAGTCGAAAGGACAAGGACAGGAAGACGGTGGAGCGCGCGAAGAAAATTCGCAAAAAAATAATGATGGCGAAGGCCATGGCGCATCGCAACCCGAGCCGTTAACGCAACAGGAAATTGAATCCCTCGCCGTTCAATGGCAGCAACGCATGGCCAGTGCCGCGCAACAGGCGATACAGGCCGGAAAACTTGGCGGTGCCATGGCGCGTCTGGTGGATCATTTGCTGCAACCGCGTTTGCCCTGGCGCATGTTGCTGGCGCGATATTTATCCATGGTGGTGCGGGATGATTACACGTATTCGCGGCCATCCAGCCGGCGTGGCGACCCGGCCGTGTATCCGTCTCTGCGCAGCGCGCAGGTGGATATTGTGGTGGCGCTCGATACCAGCGGTTCGATTTCCGATAATGAAATTGCCGGATTCATTGGCGAAATTGATGCCATCAAAAGTCATTTGCGCGCGCGTATTACATTACTGGCTTGCGATGCAAAACTGGCTGGCGGCGCGCCCTGGATTTTTGAACCCTGGGAAACGCTTGAACTGCCGCGCAAGTTTTCCGGTGGCGGCGGCACAAATTTCGAACCCGTTTTTGACTGGACTGAACAACAGGATCGCAAACCGGATTTACTGGTGTATTTCACCGATGCGCAGGGCAAATTTCCCAAAATCGAACCGGCGTTTCCGGTGATCTGGCTGGTGAAAGGCAAAACACCGGTGCCCTGGGGACAGCGCGTACAACTGAATTGAAAAGAATTTTCTCACCACAGAGGACATGGAGGTCACAGAGGAAAAGAATAAAAAAGAAACCTCTGTGCTCTCTGTGTCCTCTTACATGGACACCGCCCGTATGCCAAGCAAAAAATAACCGACAAGTGAAGTCATTGCAGTCTTACATCCGGCCTGTTCATGGCAAATCTGCCTGGCCTCTATGCTATTCGCCGACGGGGCCCTATCTGAATAACGGGATTTTCTCCCAAGAGGACACACGGGTTTGACCCGTCGCGGTTCGACCTGTTGTCGTGTATGTTTTACTTGCGCAATCGTGGTGTTCGTTTTACCTCAAATCAATTTTATTTTGTGTTGCCAAACATCTTTTTTCCATCGCAACATTAGGCTGCCACACGATAATCCTGCTGATGCGCGAGCAATGCCCAGGCCATGCGCGCCATTTTGTTGGCCAGCGCCACAATCACTTTGTTGACGTGCATGCGTTGCAAACACTGCTCCACCCAGCGGTTGCCACTGGCCTGGCCGATTTTAATCCGGCGCTGGATGTGGCGCATCACCGCACGCGCACCGTGAATCAACAAGCCGCGCACATAACCATCACCGCGTTTGCTGATGCCGAGTAATTTATCTTTGCCGCCCGACGAATGTTGTTTCGGTACCAATCCCAAAAAGGCCGCCAGTTGCCGGCCATTTTTGAAAACATGGATGTCACTGATCGTCGCTGCCAGTGCAGTGGCGGTGAGTAAACCGATACCCGGTATTTGCGCTAAGCGCTGGCTCACTGGATTCGTCTGGTGCCATTGCTGCAATTGGTTTTCAATCATCTGAATGTGTTGATTCAGCGCATCGTGTGCGGTTTTTAATTCTGCCAGCAGGTGCCGCGTCAACATCGGCAAGGCATTGTCGCCATCTTCCAGCAAGCCCGGCAGCGCTTGCGCCAACACCTTAACGCCCACCGGCAGGCTGATGCCGTATTCGAGCAGCACGGCGCGCAAGTGATTATTCAAGGCCACCCGCTGCTGCACCAGTAATTGCCGCGCATGATGCAGATGCAGCACGGATTGTTGTTCCGGTGTTTTGGCCACCACAAAGCGCATGTTGGGTCGTTGCACCGCTTCGCAAATCGCTTCGGCATCGTTGCGGTCGTTTTTGTTGCCACGCACATAGGGTTTCACAAAAGCCGGTGCCATCAACTTCACAACGTGACCCAAGCGACTGATTTCCCGATGCCAGTAATGTGCACTCATGCAGGCTTCTATACCTACCAGGCACGGCGGCAGCCTGGCAAAATAACGCAACAGATCGGTGCGCTTGAGTTGTTTGCGTACAACCACATCGCCGTCTTCATTGATGCCGTGTATCTGAAAGACATTCTTTGCCAAATCCAGACCGATTACGTTAATCTTGTTCATGGATACCGCCCTCTCTTGTTAGTTGATTGCAAAACAACTATGGCACGTTGATGCCGAATAGGTGGGCGGTGTCCATATCATCTGTGGTGAATATCTTTATATTTTTTGGTAATTAATAATGGATCTCTCCTCCGAAGACAGTCTGCGTCTGAACGTATTGTTGCGCCAGGGTTTGCTGGCGGTGCGTATTGATGAATCGCGTCTGTCGGTGCATGCATTAACGTCGCGCGGTGAGGCGAAGGTGCAATTGAATCCGAATTGCAGGCCGGAGCAATATGTGCGTAACGTGAAAGCCCTGTTTTCATCACATTCGCTTGGTTCGCCCGGCGGTTATCCGGTGTTTCTCAAGCACTGGACGCGCATGGGGCAGGCGAAGGATGACAGTCTTGAACAATTGCTGTTGCTGGGTGAAGAAGAAGCCGTGGTGGCTGTTGTGCATGCCGCTGGTTTAACGAACGAACTGGCGCGTCGTGCCTGGTGGTGCATGCCGACAGCGGATAACGCGCGCCGCATGCTGGAAAAACCGGCCGTTGTTGCAGGTGACATGGGGCCGGTGCTGGCATCCTTCCTGATCGAAAATTTGCCGTTTGAAGAAGAAGCGCAGGCGATGATTGACAGCGTGCGTGCCGCGCTGCAACCGGGATTGATTTCAGAAGATCAGCGCAAGGGTTTGTGGGCCAGGGCGAAAATGAAAAGCGCCTATTACGTTGGATTTCTGCAAGCCGTTGCCGATGATCTGCCGCAGGAAGTCGCGGCGCATGGTGAATATGAATCAGCGCAGCAGAAATTGCAGTTTCTGGTGCAGCAAAATAACAAAGCCGCCATGCAATTCCTGCGTGTGTTGAGTGTTGCCGGACAAAATTACCTGAAAACCGTGGAAGCGGCGCTGCAACGTCCCGTTGACCAGAATATGGTGATCGCCCTGTTTGTGGCTATAGAAAAATATTTCGCGGATATTTGTCCCGGTTTTGACAATCGCCGCGATATTCAAAACATCATCAGCGCCGTGCAGCAATATTGTTTGTGCGGCGGGGCGAATGAAGATCTGAAACAGCTTCTTGCCGCCGTGCCGGAGCATTCGGAAAAAATCTGCGCCATGATGGTGATGTCGGGTTATTGTGAAACGCTGCTGTTTCCGGTGTTTGGCCAAAGCAATGCTGTGGGCAGTGTGATGCGCAAGAAACTTTCCCACCTGACTGAACCGCTGCATCAGCAGATAAAAATATTGCGTTCGTCATAACGGCACTTTCTGCCAGCCTGTTTTGCGTTGGGCTCAAATCTTTTTATGGCCCGGTAGTGGTGCCGGTTTTCCAATGGCATAACCCTGCGCGTAATCCACGCCAATTTCGGCCAGCCGCTGACGGATGGCATCGGATTCAACAAACTCGGCAATGGTTTTGAGTCCGGCAACATGGCCGACACGGTTGATGGCATCGACAATGGCGTGATCCATGGTGTCGTCAAGCATGTTGAGGACAAAGCTGCCGTCAATTTTCAGATAATCCGCAGGAATCTGCTTGAGATAGGAAAAAGTGCTGAGGCCGGCGCCAAAATCATCCAGCGCAACGTGTGCGCCCAGTTGCCGGACCTGTTTGATAAAACTGATGGCACTGCGCAAATTGGCAATCACGGCGGTTTCGGTAATTTCAAATCCGATTGTGGCCGGGGCCAGGTTGTAAAGCTGCATTTGTTCGGTGACATAGCTGGTGAATTTGTCATCGCCCACAGATGCTCCTGACAGGTTGATGAAAAACATTTCAGCCGTGACATTTTTTTTCGCGAGCGAGTGCTGCGCCATAAAGGCAAAGGCGTTGTGTACCACCCAGCGATCAAGCGACTGCATC
Organism: Pseudomonadota bacterium; assembly: GCA_030836935.1. Taxonomy (GTDB): domain Bacteria; phylum Pseudomonadota; class Gammaproteobacteria; order SZUA-229; family SZUA-229; genus JACPVK01. The sequence goes on from JAUPMA010000080.1 coordinate 4,697, forward strand.
AAATTGTAACGCTCGGCTGCGGGGATGAATGCGCCCGGCAGGATGTGCTTGCCCCGGTCGTCGAGCATGCGCAGCAGGAATTCGCAGTGATGCCGGTCGTGGCCGTTCAGTGGCCGGATGATCTGGTGATAAAGCTCGAAACGGTTTTCTTCCAGTGCGCGGTTGATGCGTTCCACCCACTGCATTTCACCGTGCCGCTGCAACAGCTCGGCATCATCGGCGCGATAAATGTGTACCCGGTTACGCCCTTTTTCCTTGGCGGCGTAGCAGGCCATGTCGGCAATGCGCAGGGCGTCGGAGAGGCTCTGGCCGGAGTCTTCCAGCATTACCAGGCCAATGCTGGCGCCGACACTGAAGGTCTTGTCTTTCCAGACGTAACGAAAATCCCGGACCAGCAACAGCAGGCGCTCGGCAACCTGCTGCGCATGATCGAGCCGGGAGTGCAGCAGCAATATGCCGAACTCATCACCGCCGAGGCGGGCCAGGGTGTCGGTTTCGCGAATCGGGCCACGCAGTACCATCGCCAGCTGGCGCAGCAATTCGTCGCCGGCTTCGTGGCCGCAGGTTTCGTTGACGCTTTTGAACTGGTCCAGGTCCATGTAGAGCAGGGGGTGGTGGGTGCGGCCGTCAGCGGATTCCAGCGCCAGTTGCAGCCGGCTTTCAAATTCGTGCCGGTTGGCCAGGCCGGTAAGCGGATCGTGATAGGCCAGATGCCGGATGGCTTCCTGTGCCCGCTTGTGTTCGGTGCGGGTCTGGTTTTCCCGCAGTTCCCGCGCTATGGCCGGCACCAGGCGCGCCAGATTGTTTTTCATGATGTAGTCGCTGGCGCCACGTTTCATGGCTTCCACTGCAATGGCTTCGCCGATGGAGCCGGATACGATGATGACAGGAATATCGAGCTGGCTGCGCTGGAGACTGGCCAGCACGGCCTGCGAATTGAAACCCGGCAGGTTATGGTCGGTAATGATGATGTCCCAGACCTGCTGTGCCAGGGCGGTTTCCAGCCCGGCGCTGGTTTCGACGCGCTGATGCGTCACCTGGTAGCCGCCCTTGCGCAGTTCGCGCAGCAGCAGCTCGGCATCATCTTCCGAGTCTTCGACCAGCAGCAGGCGAATATTCTGGGTCATGGGAAAATCCGGATCAGGGTGGTGCCACGTTGAGCACCAGCCAGTACAGGCCAAGCTGGCGCACTGCTTCCATGAATTGCTCGAAATCCACCGGCTTGCGGATGTAGCTGTTGGCGCCGAGCTGGTAGCCGGAAATGATGTCGCGTTCCTCATTGGAAGTGGTGAGGATCACCACTGGCAGCAGGCGTGTGTGGGCCTCGCTGCGCAGGCGGCGCAGCACTTCCAGGCCGTCAATCCTGGGCAGCTTGAGATCAAGCAAAACCAGTTGCGGCAGTTCGCGGATGTCGCGCCCGGCATGGTCGCCGGTGCCAAGCAGGTAGTCGAGCGCCGCCACGCCATCACGGGCGACCATCACCTCATTGAGAATGTTGTTTTTTTTGATGGCGCGCAGGGTCAGCGCTTCATCATCGGGATTGTCTTCAACCAGCAGTATGATTTTTTTGTCGTTTGCCAAAATGCCTTCCTCCTTCGGTTGGTGTCCGTGACATGCCAGCAGGGTTATAGCTGATCCCGCTCTGGTTTGGATGGATCCGGTGCCGGGCCGGAATGCAGGGCATCGCCTGCCAGGGTGAAGCAGAACGTGGCGCCGAGCCCGGTCTGGCCTTCGGCCCTGATCCGGCCATGGTGGCGGTGGATGATGCGTGCCACGGTCGCCAGGCCAATGCCCGAGCCGGGAAATTCTCCGGCAGAGTGCAGGCGCTGGAAGGGCTGGAACAGCTTGTCGGAAAACTGCATGTCAAAGCCGGCGCCATTGTCGCGCACGCAAAACCACAGCACGCCGCCGTCCTCGCGGACACCGCTGAATTCGATGTGTGCCGGACTGGTTTTGCCCGTGTATTTCCAGGCGTTGCCAAGCAGGTTGCCCAGCATAATGTGCAGCAGCGGCGCATCACCCCGGGTGCTCAGGCCGGGCGCGATGCGGACGCTGACCTGGCGCGACGGCGACTGTTCCTGCAATTCGGCCATGATCCGGGCGGCCATGTCGCTCAGGTTGATATCCGTCATCACCAGTTCGCGGCGGCTGACCCGCGACAGGGCGAGCAGATCGTCAATCAGTCCGCCCATGCGCTCCACGGCGGCGGTGATTCGTGTCAGATAGCCGCGTGCGGCCGGGTCGAGCTGCGGGCCGAAATCCTCGAGAATGACGCGGCTGAAGCCGTCGATGGCGCGCAATGGCGCCCGCAAATCGTGGGATACCGAGTAGCTGAATGATTCCAGCTCCTTGTGCATGATTTCCAGCTCCTTCAGGGCCGCTTCGAGTTCGGCCGTGCGCTGTTGCAGTTCATGCTCGTTTTTTTCGCGGCGGATGATTTCTGTCCGCAGCGGCACCAGGGCGGTGCGTTTCAGGGTGTCCCACAACAGCCAGCCAAGCAGCAGTATGAGCAGCACCGATACGAGAGTGGTGTTGATGATGATGGTGGTGAAACCGGTCTGCTTGTATGAAAAATCACTGGTGACATGCAGGGTCAGCAGCAGGCGGTCATTGAGGCTGACCGGCTGGCTGATGCGGATGGGGTGGCTGGCCGGGATGCTCTTGCGTATTTCAGCCAGGGCAAAGCCGTTGGGCATCACCGCCCTGATTTCGGCGATGTGCGAATGCTTGTTCACCCAGCGCCGGATCAGGCCTTCGACGCTGGCGTAATCGGAACGCAGCAGCGAATCGGTAGCCAGCTCGCCGAGCAGGGTCATCTCGACGCGCAGTTCTTCCTTTTCCTTGTCTAGCAAATGACGCTGCTGCAACAGCAGTACGGTGAAGGCTGCCGTGATGACCACGGCGGACAGCACGGCAATAAAGGCCAGCAGCGCCCGCCGGTTGCTGGTTTGTGATAACGCCAGCTGCTTCATCAGTAGGATACGCCCAGGTCTTTCATCCGCGTCAGCACGGCACGCAGGCTGTCATAGTCGCTGTCCTGTACCGGCAACAGTGCGGTGACGCCACGGGTGAGGGTGTTCAGAATCTGGCTGCCGCCCGGTGACTGGTGGAGTTGCTGCAGCAGTGCCTGCAGCCGGCGCACTTTTTCGGCTGGCAGCCTGTTGCCGGCAACAAACAGGTGGTCGGACAGGGGCATGGATGTGGCCAGGCTGCGCAGGCCACGGCTTTCGTATTGCAGGAAAACATCATCCTTGACGGCGCCAGCA
>JAUPMA010000081.1 GCA_030836935.1 Pseudomonadota bacterium
CAGCCAGTTTTTGCTGTGCCTGTTTATCGATTTCGGCCTGTTGCTGCGCCAGCAATGCCTGTTGTTCAAGTTGTGCCTGCTGTTGCTGGCTGTAGTAAACATAGCCGCCAGCGGATGCGAGCAGCAGTACGCCTGCGGCGATGCCGGGGATGAGTAATTTGTTTTTTTGGGGCTCGATTACGGCGGTTGTCCGGGCGTCGGTTTTGCTGCCCGCAACCGTGGCTTTTTGTTGCGCCAGTTTGTTTTGCACGGCCTGGTTGATCAGTGTGGCGTTGTTGATCAGGGTGGCTTTGCTGACTTCGCCGCCGGAAGTGAGGCTGTTGAGATCGGCAATGATTTCGGCGCAGTTCTGGTACCGGTCTTCAACCTTTTTGGCCATCATGCGGTTGAGCACGGGCTGGTATATGGCCAGATCGCCTTCGAGTGTCGGCACGGGTTCGGTAATGTGCTTGAAAATAATGGCGATGGTGGAATCGGCATCGTAGGGCAGTTTGCCGGCAAGAACTTCGAAGAGCACAACGCCCAGGCTGTAGATGTCGGAATAGGGGCCAATCTGCTGGCCTTGTGCCTGCTCCGGACTCATGTAATGCGGTGTGCCGACCACCGTGCCGGTGGATGTCATTTTGGTGGAAGAGTCGGTGGAACGGGCAATGCCAAAATCGGTGAGCACGGCGGTGCCGTCTTCGCGGAACATGATGTTGTCGGGTTTTACATCGCGATGCACGATGCCCTTGCCGTGTGCAAATCCCAGTGCCGCCGCCACTTGCTTGATGGCTTCAACACCTTGCTGTGGTGTGAGTCCATTTTTCATTCTCATATCAAGGGTGATGCCGCCCGGCAGGTATTCCATGGCGATGTAGTGATAACCGGCATGCATGTTGACATCGTAGACCGTGACGATGTTCTGGTGGCTGAGATTGGCGAGAATGCGGGCTTCACGCATGAAACGGTCGCTGAATCCGGCTTCTTCGGAAAGATGCAATGCCATCACCTTGATGGCGACCTTGCGATGCAGGCCTTCATGCAAGGCAAGATAAACCTTGGCCATGCCGCCCTTGCCGATCTGTTTTTCTATTTTGTATCCGGGTAGTTCAAGCATAAATTGTCGCGTGTTGTGCAAGTGAATAAAAACTGCAAGTGTTTCTGGATGAACCTGTCGTGTTCATCCTAGCCGGTTTGCAGAATACTGAAGCTGATAATAGTCGGGCTGTGTACATCAACGGCTTCGCCCAGGCTGATGTAGCCGTCTCCCATGAGTGGCAGGGCTTCGCGGCGCAGGAATAAATCTTCCTGACCCTTGAAGCGCACATAAGTGCCGTTGGAGCTGTGATCGGTGAGAACAAACTTGCCGCGGTTAACGCTGAGGCTGGCGTGCGAGCGTGAAGCGTAGCTGGCATTGAGGGTAATGTTGCAGGTGCTTTCACGGCCGATAGTAATGGCGGTGGTCATATCGTGGTCGGTGAGTATCTGTTCCTTGCCGGCATATTTCAGAACCATCAGCATTTTGGAGGCGCTGATATTTTTCATGCTGTAGGCGGTGGCAAATTTGGTGGCATTGCCATCTTCTTCCCAGTCGATGATGTAGATACTGAGTTCTTCGTCCTTGCCCTTTACTCTGGCCAGATCAAACAGGCGGGCATTTTTCTTTCTGTCGTCGGACAGTTTTTGTATGCACCATTCTGTAGTGACAATTTGTTTGGCTTTGGCGACACCGGCCATGCGGGCGGCTACATTTACCGCATCGCCAAACAGATCGCCTTCACGCGAAATGGCCGGGCCGTATTGCAGGCCGACACGAATCGAGAGCGCACTGGAATCATCGCCGCTGATGCTGTTTTGCATTTGCACGGCGGCATCAATGGCATCGTTGGCATTGGGAAAACTCGCCATGATTTCATCACCGATGGTTTTGATGACGGTGCCGTGGTATTGCGAGGTAATGGCTGTCAGCCGTTCAATGCACTGGTTAATCAGTTTGTTGGCTTCTTCATTGCCCAGCGAATCGTAAAGCTTGGTGCTGCCGGCAATGTCGGCGAACATGATGGCGTAATGCTGCTCTGTGGTCATGGTGTCCGGAACGGGTTTTCGGTTAACAGACTTATTTATATACAATCCCCGTGTGTTTTGCGCTTTTGCGGCAGAAAAATTTATGGCCAGTTCGCGGGAAACCGGCCAGTCAGCACATAGGCAAACGCAATTACTTCGGCCACGGCACGATACAACTCCTCCGGTATTTCCTCACCCGTGGGCACCTGCGCCAGAATTTCCACCAGTTCCCTGTCCTGTTGCAGGGGTATGCCGTGGCGTTTGGCCAGCTCAATGATTTTATCGGCTACATCGTGCTGGCCGCTGGCAGTGACGCGCGGTGCGTTGTCGCCATCGTATTCCAGGGCTACGGCTATGCGCGGTTCTTTCATGCGCGTTCATCCAGTATGTGTACGCCGGTTGCAACCGGCTGGGGAGTTTCGGCCAGACCCTGCACTACATCGAATTTGACGACTTCGATGCCGCTGCGTTGCAGGGCCTGCTGCAGCTGCGGCAGATGCTGGCGGATTTTTTCCAGCGTGCTGTTCTGTGTGGCGCGAAAGGTGGTGGTGAGTTGCCTGCCGAGCAAATGCAGTCTGGCCTGCATCGGGCCGAGGCTGGTGATGTCGAAATTGAGTGTGACCTGCCAGCCGGCTTCTGCCTGGCCAGCCGGAGGTTTTTCACGTTCGATGCGAAAATCAACCCAGTGGGTTTCGTTGTCGTGACGTATCGGCAAGCCGAATAACAGCAGCAGTGTGCTGTCGGCATCACGCAACATGGGCAGTAATTGCTGCTGGCTGATGTGCGAAACAGCGTTGCTCACGGCGATTTTCAGTTCGCCCAGGGTGTTTTGATCGCTGACCAGTTTGAGCAGCTGTTCCAGCGCGGCGGTGCCCTGGTTTTTCTGGATATGGGCAAACAGCTGCATCACGCTCAGGGTGAGCGGGTTATCCATTTTTCGGGTTTCGATGGCCGTGAGCAGCAGACGCATGTCAGCCGGATTGATCAGGGCTCCCAGTTCCTGTGCCAGGCGTTGTATGGGCAACGCGGGGTGGCGCAGATAATTTTCTATCAGCCGGATGGCCTGTTCCTGGTGGCTGGTTTGTCCGGCAACAGGCGAAAAGTTTTGCAGCAGTTTGTTCAGTTGTTGCAGCTGCGCCTTGAAGTCGGTTTCGATATTGTCGCCGCGCCGGGCAAGATGGGCTTCGAGCATGATGCCGCTGCGCTTGATTAACTGGC
>JAUPMA010000009.1 GCA_030836935.1 Pseudomonadota bacterium
CCGTATGCCATCCTCTTTTACATTGCCGGATACAATACCGGAAAATGCACGGCGCAAATTGGCAGCCAGTAAATGCGGTTCCATGTTTTTGTGCAATTCCAGTCTGGACATGTTTTCGTGAGAAGGCCGGAAGGGCATCTGGAATTCATTGGCAACAGTCAGTATCCAGTTGAAATAATAGGCATCTGAATTGGCGCGACGGAATTCACGCACAGCATCCATGCCGGCTTTCATTTCCTGTGCAACCAGTTGCGGGTCGTTAATGATAATCTTGTAACGCTGTTGTGCCGCGATACCCAGTGTTAATTCAATGAAGTGATGAATCTGGCGGAAGTATTCCTCGCTGCTTGCCGGGCCGGTAAAAATGACCGGAAACGGAATGTCGGCATTATCAGGATGCAGCAACATGCCAAGCAGATATAAAATCTCCTCGGCGGTACCGGCGCCGCCGGGAAATATCACGATACCATGCCCGGTGCGGACAAATGCCTCGAGACGTTTTTCGATGTCGGGCAATATCACCAGTTCATTAACAATGGGATTGGGTGATTCGGCAGCGATAATGCCCGGTTCGGTTATGCCGATATAACGGCCATTGTAAATACGCTGCTTGTTATGGCCGATGGTGGCGCCTTTCATTGGACCTTTCATGGCTCCCGGCCCGCAACCGGTGCAGATATTCATGCCGCGTAAACCAAGTTCGTGACCGACTACCTTGGTGTAATCATATTCGGCCCGGCTGATGGAATGGCCGCCCCAGCAAACAACAATGCCGGGATCTTTTTCCGGCACCAGCACATTGGAATTGCGCAAAATGTGAAACACGGCATTGGTAATGCCTTCCTGGGTGGTGAGGTTGAATTTCTTTCGGCCTTCAATTTCATTGCGGTTGTAAACGATGTCGCGCAATACGGAGAACAGGTGTTCCTGGATACCGGTAATCATCCTGCCGTCAACAAAGGCGCTGGCGGGTGCATTGATGACTTCAATCTTGATGCCGCGTTCCTGCTGGATGACGCGAATATCGAAGTCACTGAATTGTTCAAGGACTGTCTTGGCATCATCCATGTTGCTGCCGACATTCAGTACGGCCAGTGAGCAACGTCGATAAATATCGTAACAGCCGCCTTCGGCACTGGTTTGCACCAGCTGGTTTACTTCCTGTTGCGACAGGATGTCGAGACGTCCATGGGGAGTAATGCGTGATGTAATGCTGTGTTTTTTCATTGTTTTGATTGTGCCCTATACTCGAACCGGAAGGTTCCATGAAATTCCCGAAAATTCCGGGTTACGCCGGATAATACACGGATTATAGTTTCAGGATTGCGCAGGCAGGTATTCTTATGAGCGACGAAAACTTTGAAGTGATTTTTGCCGGACAGATTGTGCAGGGGGCGCAGCTTGAACAGGTGAAAGCCAGGGTCGCGGCCATTTTCAAAACTGATGTGGCCAAAATTGCACATTTGTTTTCGGGCAGCCCGGTAGTTATCAAGAAAGGGATTGACCAGTCGATGGCGCTGAAATATCAGGCGGCCATGCAGGCCGCCGGCGCCCTCTGCGAAATACGCCAGGCAGCACAGGTTGCAGCACCGCCACCGGTTGCCGGTTCGCCTGCTGCCAGGCCGGTGCCAACAAGATCAGCTGCGGTTTCGCATGCACCACCGGCGCCGCAAACGGCGCCATTACACATTTCAGGTGACAAAATTGCACCCATGCAGGCCAGTATTGCGCCAGTGGGCAGTGATCTGAGTCAGGCAAAGCAGGTGGCGAGTGCAGTCATTCCCGATATCAGCGGACTGAGTATCGCGCCGGTGGGGACAGTGTTATCAACGCCGAAAAAAGAAACGCCGCCACCACCACCGGATACCAGTGGTCTGTCAATTGTGAAAAATTGAGAAATTTACATAGCAAAGCATAAAGCGATTCACCACAGACGACTGCATGGATGCAGGAGGTAGAGCAACTCAGGAGCAGTTGCCGAGGTCACAGAGAATTCAATAATTTTCCCCTGTGACCTCAATGCCATTAAGTTAAGGATGAATTTGTTGTAGGTGCGCCTTCAGGCGCACAAAGTAATCTGAAAATTTTCAGTTCTTTCATAGTCTTTTGTGCGCCTGAAGGCGCACCTACACCTTAACTTAATGGCATTGTCTGTGACCTCTGTGTCCACTGTGGCAGATACTTTCTTTTTTGCTGTTTTTATCTTCACCATTATGAGTTATTTATCACCATGCAAAAACGTCCTCCCGCTACAAAATCACATCGCGCCAAACCGGACCGGCCACGCACAGAACGGCCACGTCAGGAACGCGAAGAGCCGTCGCCACAGAAAAAAATTCCGTCACGCGACCGGCAGGAAAAAGATTTTGATTTGCGCACACAGGCGCGCGAGGAAAGCCGCATTTATGGCATCAATGCCTGTCTGGCATTTTTTGAACACCGCCTTGAATTGCTGGTCAAGGTTTATCTTACCGAGCGTACCGCACCGAAATTCGGCATGGTGATGAAATACTGTGCGGCCCAGCGACTGGTTTATCGTTTTGTCAGCGATAACGAACTGGAAAAAATTACCGGTTCCGGTCATCACGAAGGTGTGTGCTTTGTCATCAAGAAATCACCGCTGCTGGCCGCATCCAAATGGCTGCGTTTGCATGGCCGTGAACCCGAACAGATTGTGCTGGCGCTGGAGAATGTGGGTAATCCGCATAACCTCGGCGCCATCATGCGCAGTTGCGCGCATTTTGGTGTGCCGGCGATTGCAGTGAATGATGCGGCGGCGATGTTGTCAGGTGCGGCGGTACGCACGGCCGAAGGCGGCGCGGAATATGTGCAGGTGATTGAGTACACGCGGCTGGATACCATGCTCAGTGAATTTCGCAAGGCGGGATTCCAGATTGCCGTGACATCCAGTCACGGTGGCGTGGATGTGTATCGCGCCGAATTACCCGCAAAACTTCTCATATTGCTGGGCGAAGAATCATCCGGTCTGTCGAAACGGGCACTGGCGGCAGGTGATTTGCGATTGCTGATTCCGGGCACCGGTCAGGTGGAGAGCCTCAATGTCAGTGCGGCATGCAGTATTTTGCTGGCTGAATACTGGCGGCAGCGGGTGGATTGACGATAACAGTCATTTTCTCGCCTGATCAGAGATTCATCTGGCAGCCAGGCTCCGCCCAACTGGCATTGAACGGGCCTTTTTTTGCCGCAAAAATTTTCAGCCAGGTATTTGCCGGAATTGTGTTTGCCTGTATTGTTCAGCCGCTATGGCTGAATTCATCAAACCACCCAAACCCCTGTTATCCAAAGTTGGCAAAGCGATTGCGGATTTTAAAATGATCCGCGAAGGGGATCGCGTGCTGCTGGGATTATCCGGCGGCATGCACTCATTATCCTTGCTGCACATCCTGCATCATCTGCAACAAAAAGCGCCGGTGAATTTTGAATTGGGTGCGATGACGGTTGATCCCATGGCGGGTGATTTTGATCCATCGCTAATGATTCCCTACTTGAAAGAAC